>CAYRDE010000099.1:0-6932 GCA_964422935.1 uncultured Oscillospiraceae bacterium
CAGCGGGCAGGTAATCGGCAACACCGGCGGTGGAAGAATGGGCACGGTGAGCGGAGCCGAAGGCGTCGTTGACGAAGATGTCAGCCATGTCAGCCAGAGCCTTGCTCAGAGCGGGATCGTTCTTGGTTTCCCCCTTCTCGAAACGGGTGTTCTCCAGCAGCATCACGTCGCCGTCGCGCAGGGCAGCGGCCTTGGCCTTGGCGTCCTCACCGGCTACGTCGGCAGCCATGACGACCTCCTTACCCAGCAGCTCGGAAATCCGCTTGGCAACAACAGACAGGCTGAACTCAGGTGCGGGGCCATTCTTGGGCTTGCCCATGTGGGAGCAAAGAATGACCTTGGCGTTATGGTCAACCAGATACTTGATGGTGGGCATGGCGGCAACAATCCGCTTGTCGGAAGTGATGACGCCGTTCTTGGTGGGGACGTTGAAGTCGCAGCGGCACAGCACGCGCTTGCCGGCTACGTCAATGTCCTCAATGGACTTCTTATTGTAGTTCATAATCAATCCTCCATATTTCTTTAGCGGGAAAACTCCCGCATTTTGCCATGATCTAGTAAATTGGGAAAGCTGAGCTGCCGCAGGGCTTCGTAGACGGTAATTGCCACAGCGTTACTAAGGTTCAGGCTTCTGGCGTCCTCCCGCATGGGAATACGGACGCACTGTTCATAGTGAGCGTTCAGAAACTCCTCCGGCAGACCTTTGGTTTCCTTCCCGAAAAACAGGTAGCACCCGTCGTGATATTCTGCCTCGGTGTAGCACCGGGGGGCCTTGGTGGACAGACACCACATTTCCCGGACATCGTTCTTCGAAAAGAAGTCGTCCAGGTTTTCGTAGTCGAGAACCTCCACCATGTGCCAGTAGTCCAGACCCGCCCGACGGACGGCCTTTTCGGAGATATCAAATCCCAGAGGCCGGATCAGGTGGAGCCTTGCTCCGGTGGCTGCGCAAGTCCTGGCAATGTTGCCGCAATTTTGTGGGATTTCCGGTTCTACCAGAACAATATTCAGCAAAACCATCACCTCAGCGGGAACAGAATACGGACAGGGATACGAGAATCCGCTCATCGCCTATTGTAAGCCAAATGAATCGTAAAATCAATCTCAAAAATTCGGATTTTTGAACTTTTTTATAGTATCCACATAAAAAAGACGGGAAGGGACAGAATTTTGTGGAAAATGTTGTGGTTTACATAACAACTTTAAGCCGGGAGAGTGGAACATTTTTTGTCTGCTATTGAATCGCTGTGCCAATCCTCTTTTCCTGTCGCCATTTCGGCGGCAGACCGTCATCACCCCAGTATTCGTCGATGGAACGGATCTTTCCCCCTTCTATGTGGATAAAGGAAACCACATGAAAAGAGAGCTTACCGTCTTTGCTGAAAACATGGGTGACGGTGATCACCTGGGAGCCGTTGGTGATGGTGTTTTCCACTGCCCCATTCCAATCCCCGGGGTACTCACAATTTGCCCGGATAAATTCATCCACGGTGAAATGCTCGTTCGTATTGTGCCAGTTTACCCAGGCATCCGGGTGGAAATATTCTCGGATGGCAGCCACATCCTGCCGCACAACAGCGTTCCAATATTGTTTGACGTCACAACCCATGCAACAATCCTCACAATCTATAGGATATTTCGTCAATGGCATAAAATTGGCTGGCAATTCCCAAAGGAACCGCCAGCCAATCAAGGTGACCTGGGTATCAGCCTACGGACATCATCAGGTTCCCGTCGATGTAGAACCAGGTGCCGCCGGAGGCGGTGAGGGTCTGGTCATTGGAGAGGGTAACATCCAGCCGGATAGAGAGCTGCTGATCATCCTCCATTTTCGGCGTCTGGATGGCAAAATCCGACAGCTGGAGGGCATAGCTGCCGTCCTCGGCAGGGTTGGGCAGCTCCAGCTGGGATTCGCTGGATTCCTGACCATCGAGCAGCAGCGTCAGCACTGCCTTGGTGCAGGTGATGGGCTCGCCGTCATTGGTGATTCGGGGAGGACGGATATCCAGGGCGCCGTTAGTAATGGACAGCCACTTGCCGTCATAGCTGGAGGAGGAAATCACCAGAGAACAGGAGGACTCCAGAGAGGAGGCCAGGTTAATCAGGTTCTCATCCACGGGAGCGTTGGGGACGTTTACAGGCACCTCCGCAGTCTCGCCGGTGGAGCCGGTCATCAGAACATAATAGCAGTAGCCGTCCTCGCCGTTCAGGTCAGCGGAAGCGGTGTAATGGGTGCCGTCCCACTCACAGGGAACGGATTCCACATCTTCCCCCTCCAGACGAACCACGAAGGAGGCGCTCTGCCCCTTTACATAACCGGCAGGGGTGGCGACCAGATGAACGGTAGCGCCGTTGGGACTGCTCCAGGTGGAGGAGGACAAGCCCCACTCGGAAAGGTTCAGAACCTCAGTGGCGCTCTCGGTGCCGGGAGTATCCTCCGTCTTTTTGGAACCACAGGCGGTAAAAAGCAGGGAAATCACGGTAAGCACCGCCAGAAATGCTAAGAATTTTTTATGAAACATAATTGCTCCTCCTTTGATGTCGGGTCGCAAATCCAGCAAAAGCACAGCGCCTTTGGAAACGCCGGAAGCACCCGAAAAGTCTTGGAAAAACTCTGAATCCATCAACGGCACTGAAACCGGAAGCCCTTTTACGGATTTCATCAGAACTTTCATTGGATATCAGTATACCATAAACCGTAACATTTTGCAACAATTTGTAAGAAAAATTAAGAAATACATGCAAAAGAATTTTCAGCTTCGAAGGTGCCGGAGAGGTTGCAGAGCGGCAGAGCGCCGTGGCGGCCTCAAACCGTCCGGGCCCATTCCGTGACCAGCAGTCCGGGAACGGCCCAGATCAGCTGGTAGAGCAGCACATTGGTAGGGGTCAGCAGCTCGGTGTTGCCCAAAAGGGCCAGAACCAGCATGATGAGCATTCCCACAATGCCGCCGAAGAGATGAATGGCAACGCCCAGCCGGGTAGCGGTTGCCAGCGCCCGGGAGCCGGTGACGGCGTAAGCGGTGCCGATCAGCTCCTCCCGGGTGGCGATTGCCAGCACCGGCGCGTCGGGTGCCGGAGTGGCGGCGCTGAGGGCACGGCGGGTATCCGGATCGGGGAACGCAATCCGCTTGGTTTTCACGCCGAACTTGGCCTGAATGAATTCCGGGGTAATCATAAAGTCACTGCCTACCATGACGGTGTTTAGCCGCCGGTAGCCGCTCAGAGTCACGAGTCCCGCGGCGGTGGAGCGCATTTTGGCATAGGAAATGGCAAAGACCGCGCACAGCTGACCGTCGATGGCAGCATAGACCGCCTGATTGACCATGGTGCCCTCGGGAATCTCTACGCCCATGTCCTGGAGGAAGGCCATATCGCCCATGAGGACCGGCTCCCCGCAGACCATGCCGCCAATTCCGCCGCCGCCGTAATTTCGGAAGCTTTCCACGCTTTGCAGCGTGCCGTCCCGGCTGGTGAGAAGCTGCTGGAATACAGGCACCAGGCCGCCGCCTGCCTGATAGATCAGGGAGGTGGTATAGGAGACCACCTCATCGGGGCTGCGGCTACCATAGAATTTGACGCCGTTGAGCTTTGTGCAGCCATGGGGGAACAAATCGGTATCCGTCAGGGGGAAGACAGCCTTGCCGTTGAGGGTTTTGACGCCCTGCCATCCGCACAGCACGGTGCCTACCATATGCAGCCGCTGCTCCAAAACAGCCGCAGGCCGGGAGATGGATAAGAAGAAGGTGGCGGGAACAGCCACAAGCAGGCTGGTGGAGAGAATCTGCACCCCCATGCTGACGCCGTGCTGAAGCCCGGCAAACAGGGCAATGGCGATACAGGCGAAAAGACTCAGAAGGGCGTAGATGTTCTGCACCTTCTCCGGGCCGGAGGGCTTATTATAGGTGTCCATAAAGTCTTCTACTTCCGCGTCGGTGCGCAGAAGACCCGCTTTCCCCTGATAATAGTCCTCCTTGCGGACAATGCCGTGGAGCCGGACGGCCTTGCGCATGGTGTCCATCCGGGCCATTTCCGTGGTATGGCGCTCATAGCGGGCCCAAAGGGCCATGGTCATAGACAGGCAGAAGGCGGCGCAGCAGGGCACCCGTACTTCCTGAAGGCAATAGTAGGAATCAGCCAGGCATACAAAGAAGGTGATGGTAAGCAGGGTGTTGACAGTGAATTTCCCCTTAAACAAATCCAAAAAGGCGTCCAGCATGAGCTGACAGCCCATCAGCGCGGAGACCAGCATTGCCAGAACCTGGCTGAACACCACCAGCCGCAGCCGGTTTTCCGGAACGGCTCCCATCACGAACAGGGTGGTCACACCGGCGCACAGCAGCACCACCAGAACATTGACAAAAATCGCGGCCTGGAGCTTGCCAATTCCGGATTCGGAAAGGACATAGTACCGCTTTTCCGGTCCGTTGACCAGTTTCTTTTTCAGCTCCCGCAGACGGGAATGGGGGGTGGAGAAGGGAATGGGCGCGGGAGCTGGCTTCTCTTCCTTCTCGGCAGAGAAGCGAATGGTGTCCTCATCCTTGTCCGGTTCCGGGGAATCCTCCAGTACCCCTTTCAGCAGCTCCTCCGGGTCCATGATGCGGGTGTCGTCGCTGTCCCCGGTTTCCTCTCCAAGAATAAGGTCCAGAGGGTCCGCTTCCTCTGCCGTCTGGGGGGCCGCTTCTTCGGATTGGGCCGGAGCATTTTCAACCCCATTCAAATCACTGCCTGGCAGAGCGTTGGCATCCAAAGACAGGGTATCTACTTCCACAGAGAATTCGTCCCGAATCAGAGATGCCCCTTCGTTAACATCCTGAAACAGATCCTCCGCGCTGGAAATGGGAGCCATGGGACCGGTATCCTCCAGGTCCGCTCCCACATGGAGCCCCTTCTCACCAATGGGCAGGGAAGCACCATTTGCCGCCGGGGGGACCGGCTGCTGAGGGGCTTCCTCAGGCTCTTCATGGAATTCGTTCAGAATATCCTCCAGGTCGAATTCCTCAAAATTCTCGGTTTCCTTGTGATCCATTCGGGTTCCTCCTTATGAAAGACGCTGACGTACCGCCTCGTAAAGCAAAATGGAGGCGGCGGCAGAGGCGTTCAGAGAGCTGATGTTTCCCTTCATGGGAATGTGCAAAAGCATGTCGCAGTTCTTCCGGACAAGCTGGCTCATGCCCTCCCCCTCGTTGCCGATGACAATGGCGGCGGGAACGGTCAGATCTGCCTTGTACATGGGGACGCTACCCTCGGCGGCGGTGCCGAAGACCCAGACGCCCTTCTCCTTTAATTCCGCAATGGCGGCGTTTACGTTGGTAACCCTGGCTACCTTCATATATTCCACGGCCCCGGCGGAGGCCTTTGCCACCGTGGCGGTGAGGCCCACGCTGCGGCGCTTGGGAATAATCACCCCATGGGCGCCGGCGCACTCGGCGCTTCGCAAAATGGCTCCCAGGTTGTGGGGATCGGACAGCTCATCACAAATAACGATCAGCGGCGCTTCTCCCCGGGCAGCGGCTTCCTCTAACATATCGTCAATGGTGCAGTAGGCATGGGCGGCAGCCAGGGCAATGACGCCCTGATGGGCACGGGTAGCAGACATGGCATCCAGCTTTCGCCGGTCCACGGGAACCACCACGGCCCCGGCCTCTTTTGCCTGGGCAGCCAGGCGCTGGAGCCCCTTGTCCACATCGCCGGAGGCAATGAAGAGCTTATCGATGGTGCGTCCGCTTTTCAGGGCTTCCTGGATGGCGTTGCGGCCCTCCAGCTGTCCCTCCGTTTCCTCCACGGGGGCGCTGGGCCGGGAGAAGCGGTCAGCCGGTTTCGGATCATTCCGACGGCGGTTATCGTTCATATAGCGTATCTCCAATTAAAAAAGTCATTCTTAGCATAGGTACATACCTTAGCATTGTAGCAGATTTTTTCCGGTTTCTCAACTGCTTTTTTCGGGCACCCGGGAAAAACAGCCTGATTTTCCGGAAATTCACAGAAAATTTACGGTGTAATTGGGAATCATTCATTGCGTGCCGCGCAAAAATGTGTTATGATAACTAAACGAACGTACCCAACATATGGAAACACAAGGAGGCGAAACGGCTATGGAACCGAATCGCAACAACGACAAAAAGCCAGAAGGCAACCGGCCCAAAAATATCGGCACCGCTCTGCTGATCACGGTGGCTCTGGTGCTTCTGTTTAGCTGGATCTTCAACGCGGTGAGAAACAGCCAATATACCCAGACCACCTGGGATGATTTTCTGGCGGCAAAGCAATCCGGTCAATTGGCAGAGGTGGAAATCCAGTATGACCGGGTCATTTATATGACCAAGGAAGAGGCGGCTAAGGAGCCTGCTCAGCAGAAGGCCTGCTTTACCGGCCTGCCCCAGGGGGGCAACATGCTGGAAGAGGCGGAAGAGCTGGTCAAAATGGGGGTCAAGGTCAATAAGCTGATCGTGGAGGACAACTCCATGATCACCATGATCCTCTCCTATGTGGTGATGATTGGCGGACTGTTCCTCATTATGAATATGCTGACCCGCCGGATGGGCGGCGACGGCATGATGGGGGGCTTTGGCAAGAGCAAGGCCAAGGTCTATATGGAAAAGCAGACCGGCGTCACCTTTAAGGATGTGGCAGGTCAGGACGAGGCTAAGGAATCCCTCCAGGAGATCATCGACTTCCTCCACAATCCCCAGAAGTACACCGCCATCGGCGCAAAGCTTCCCAAGGGCGCCCTGCTGGTAGGCTCTCCCGGTACCGGTAAGACCCTGCTTGCCAAGGCAGTCGCCGGTGAGGCGGATGTGCCCTTCTTCTTCATTTCCGGCTCCGACTTTGTGGAAATGTTCGTGGGCATGGGCGCCAGCCGTGTCCGGGACCTGTTCCAGCAGGCGGCGAAGGTAGCCCCCTGTATCATCTTCATTGACGAAATCGACGCGGTG
>CAYRDE010000100.1:0-6852 GCA_964422935.1 uncultured Oscillospiraceae bacterium
TGTCGATGCCGCCCATGAAGGTGATCTTGCCGCCGTACTGCTTGATCAGCTCGGGAATGTTGTTGCTGGTCATAACGCCCTGCCAGATGTCGATGCCCAGGTCGATCATGTCCGGCACCAGGGTGGCGGCGTAGGAGTCGGAGTGATGGACGATCAGCTCTACACCGTGGGCCTTGTAGTAGCCGTAGACCTTTTCGTAGCAGGGCTTGATGAACTCACGGAACATGGCGGGGGACAGGAAGGTGGACTGCTGGCTGCCCCAGTCGTCATGGTGGAACAGAGCGTCGGGCTTGATATACTTGCAGATTTCGGCAGCCAGATCCAGCTCGAACTGGGTGATGGCATCGAGAATGCCGTGCATCTCATCGGGATACTCATAGAAGGCCATCAGGCAGTTCTGAATCTCCATCAGATAATGGCTCTGCTCAAAAATGCCGGGGAATACGGCGGAGGTCACGAAGTACTCGTTCCGATCCACCTTTTCGGCAGCCTCGATGAAGGGCTCCCAAACCTGGGCGTCGTAAACAACCTGAGGCACCTTCAGATACTTCTCCCACTCCTCAACGTCCTTGATCACGATTTTCTCCGGGGTGTGGACCGGGAACGCGCCGGGGGTTCCAATGGGCCAGGAACGGGTTACGCCCCAGGCATTGACCACATTGTGCTCGCCCAGCTTGGGGGAGGGATTGTGGATGGAGAAGGCGTTGGGAATCTGCATGGCAAAGGCTTCATACTGATTTACGAAGCGGTCGGGATTTCCACCATGAATGGTTTCCAAAAGGTTTTGACGTTTGGTTAACATAATTTGTTCCTCCTGAAAAAGATAGAATGGTAAAAAATGGCAAATACATTACGTCTCCCATTGGGGGACGGTGATACCGAATTCGGTTTGAATGAGCCTGCGCTGGGCAGTCTCTTCGGTGACCTCCTGCCGGGTGTACAGACCTTTGCGGAAAACCGTGTAGGTTGTCCCCACAAAGCCGATCCAGCCGTCGTCCAGGCAGCGGTACAGGATTCGTTTGGCCCGGAAGGGGGATTTGGGATGGACGGAATAGTAGCCGTTCAGCATGTTAAAATCCACATCCAGATAGGCTTCATCCCGGAATTTCAGCATCCGGACAGGCCGGTCCTGGGGGTCAAAATAGACCACCACATACTGCCCCTCCTCCCGCTGGACCTGGAAGCGTTCATAGCAGATCGTCTGCATGTCCGAATCCAGCAGGTTCAGGATGCCCTTGGGACCGTTGCCGCCAAAGCCGACGTCGCAGTACCATTTTTCACCGGGGAATTCCACGATGATTCCACGATGGGAAATGGCAACAGGCTCCGGTCGTCCCATGATGCAGCGGACGCCGACGCAGTAGCAGGAAAAGCCCAGCGCCTTTAGCAGCAGGTAAAACAGCTTGTTCAGCTCGAAGCAGTAACCGCCCCGATTCCTGATGACAACCTTCTCATACAGACCCTGGGCCTCCAGGGAAGGCTGGGTCCCTTCCTCCGTCAGCTCCAGAACCTCAAAGGGCACCTGCTCCAGATGGGCTCTGACCAGTTGCCGCAAGCTGGCGGAAGAAATTTCTACGGGTTGTTTGGCCCCAATGCGGGATAGGTATCTATCCACATCAAAGGGAAATTCACACATATTTCTTTTCTCCATAATTGGCTTCCCAGACCGCAGGGCCTGGGAAGCATATTGAAAACCGATCGAATTATCCGTTGATGGCAGCCTGGCACTTGGCAATCTCCTCACGGGTCAGCTTGTAGCCGACGATGAGCAGAACCGCGCCAATGGCGCACAGGATCGCGGGAACCAGGCCCAGAGCGATGGTCATACCCTGACGGGCGGTGCCCTCCAGAACCACACCGGCCTGCCACTTCACGGCAGCCAGGCAGGCGGCGACGATGGTGCCGCGCATGAACACGCCAACCTTCAGCGGCAGGTTCTGCAGGCCCATAATCCAGCCCGCGGCATTCTTGCCGGTCTTGTAGGTGGTGTAAACCACGGTGTCGGCGTACAGGGCGGGGCTGATGGAGTAAGCGACACCGTAGAAGAACTGTGCCACGGTCATCAGAGCAATCACGACGACGGCGTTGGTGTAGAATACATAGATCAGGGCCAGAGCCGCAGCCATGCCGATGAAGGAGATGATGGCGGTGGTGCGGTTGGACAGGGACTTCGCCATGTAACGGGTGACGTAGGAGCCGACAATGGCAGCCAGGCCGATTGCCAGCAGGTAGGGGGTCATCAGGCCGGGGTTGCCCATGGCGTCACGGAAGTAGTAAATGGCAGCGGCGGCGGTGACGAACTTGACGCACCACTTGGACAGGTCGGCGACCATCAGGATCATCAGCTGGGGGTTGGCGAACAGGGACTTGAACATGTCGGGGATGGAAACCTTGGCGGCCTTGGACTTGGCGGTGTCGCCGGTCTCGATTTCCTCGTAGCCCTCGGTCATCTTAAAGTGGGCGTAGTAGCCCAGAACCATCAGAATGCCCAGGCAGAAAGCAGCGGCGGCGAACTTGTTGGTCTCACCGACCACGCCAGCCAGCAGGGTTGCCAGAGGCAGGCCCAGATAAGAGAACAGCAGGGAGCCGATGTTGTTCCAGGTGCCACGGGAGGATGCCAGGGTGGCCCGGTCTTCGGCGGTCTTGCCAACAACGGAAACCAGAGTGGCGTTGGCAACATAGCCAATGTTCCACACAACGTGGGAGGAGATGGCTGCGGCGATGATAATCACAGCGGAGAGAATTTCATTGTCGCTGACGCGGATGAACTGGAACGCGTACAGGAAGGGAACAATCCAGGGCACCAGAATCAGCCAGGAGCGGTAACGGCCCCACTTCTTTGCCTTGGTGCCGTTCAGGATGCCGCCGTAGATCCAGGACAGGCAGGCATCGACGATGGAGAAGACGGAGTTGATCAGGCCTGCAATGGCAGGGCTGAAGGCGGCCAGGTCGGTCAGGAACGTCATAAAGTAGAAGGTTTCGATGTTGCTCATCAGGTTAAAGCCTGCGTCGCCCACACCAAACAGATACTTTAGGCTGTTACTCAGACCCTTTTTTTGCGTTTGCTGGGTGTTCTGTGTTTCTTCCATAAGAAATACCTCCATGCATTTTTATTCATCGCGCAAGGCGCGAAAAATACAGAATTGGGATCAGGCCACCATTCCGGCGGGGAACAGCAGCACGGCGAAAAGACCGGCGATCAGTATGGACAGGATCATGCGCTCCAGCCAGATCAGCAGGATGTGGCTGAATTTCACGGGCACGTCCGTCGCCATCAGGCAGGGCACGAAGCTTGCCAGGAAGATGATGGAGCTGACGGGGATCACTGCCAGTATGAAGCGCAGCCGCATACTCCAGCTGCCCACCGTCACCAGAAGCGCCGGGACGGTCACCTCTACCAGGGAGATTACCGCGCCGGTGGAAGCCACAGCCAGCTCCTCGCCCCGGAAGCCGAACAGCAGGAACAGAGGCCGGAAGAGATACCCCAGCCACTCCACAATGGGGGTAAAGGAATACAGCACCACGCCGAAGGTGGCGAAGAAGGCGGTGCCGGAAGCCACGGTGCCAAGAACGCCGATGGTCTCCTTCATAATGTAGGCGATCCGCTTGCCGAGTCCGGCCTGGCTCTGGGTCTGGCTCAGGCCCTCCTGTACAGCACTTCGCATCAGATTCTTTTTGATGGGCAGCTCCGGGTCCGGCTTTACGCCTTCACAGTAGCTGTCAGGCACATTGCGCAGCGGTGGGATTCTGACGCCTACCAGGGTGACCAGCAGCGTAATCAGGAAGGCAATCCAGAAGTACAGGTTCCAGTAGCTTTTGCCCCAGAGGCTGGCGTTGGTCAGGCCGCTGATGTTGGCAAGGGCAAGCAGGAAGCCCACGGAAACGGTGGACATGCTGGTGCCGATGACCACGGCCTCCCGCTCGGTCATACGGCCCTGCTTATACTGGTCGTTGATGGCGATGTGTCCTACGGAGAAGTTCCCCAGGAAGGCGGATACCATAATGACGGCGGCGCGACCGGGGAGCTTAAACACCGGACGCATGATGGAGCGGACCAGTACGCCCACAAATTCGACCAGACCATAGTCTACCAGAAGCGGCAGGAACAGGGACGCTGCCGGGATGCTGATGCAGATGGTGACGAGAATGTTATCCATGATAAAGGTGCCGATGCTTTTTCCGCCCAGGGAATCCACACCGTTAAAGAACCACCCCATCCAGCCGGGATGGACACCGAAATAGATGTCTGCCACCAGGAAGGAGAGAAGTCCGAAGCCGATGATCTTGAATACGGCGAAAGCGGCAGCCACCTTGGTGGTGTGCCAGAACTTGTTTGGACGGAGCAGGAACAGGTCCACAATGCTGTATACGCCAATGGCCCATACGACAAAGGGCATGGCCTTGAAATTGCCGGTATACAGCGCGGCCTTCAGGAAATTGGTGAAGTGAGATACCAGCACATTAGACTGGGCGGCAACCTTGCCCCACTGCCAGGGGCCGATGACGAATTGGTACGCGGGCAGGGGGAAATTGATGAAAAAGGCGAATACACCAAACGCGGAGAACAGTATAAAGCGAAGCCATGTCTTTACCGGGTAATCCAATTGTGTCTTCATTCCAATATCCTGCCTTTCTTGACAAATGGGAAATGGACATACTCAATCATAAGGATTAAACAAATTGTAACTTGACTGCGATAGACATTCCCCTTTGTTAAAAATTGATAATACAACTATATATTCCCAAGCTGTAATTGTCAAATAGAACTTTACGAGTTAAAAATTTTCCTTATTTTATTTATTTCTGGCTATTGCGTTTCCTCATTTTCTAGGATATACTATCTGTTGTAATCCACTTTTGATTCAGGAGGCAGGCAATGAATACGAACTGGAACCCGGCAGAAGATACTATCCTGCTGAGCATGCAGATGATCGCGGACCCGCTGGATGAGCTGTTCTGGGATTTTACGCTGGAGACGGCAGGGGATGGCCCCTGCCTGCGGTGCTGTCAGGTCTATTGCGGTCAGACGGACCTGGGGAAGGAGATTCTCTACCTGATTCCGGAGGGAATGGGGCAGGATTTTCCTGTGGATTCCTTCCGGTATGTGGCCTGGGAGGACCTGACCGGCAGCGCACCCCACATCTGCGGCCTTCGCCGCCCGGTGTACGAGGTGCTGAACGAAATCGTTTCCATTTTCCGGCGCTATCACGACTTTGAATCCCAGCTGAACCAAATCGTCACCAGCGGCGGCACGCTGACGGACCTGTGCCGGGCCGGCAGCGCCTTTTTCCAGAATCCGGTCTATATCCATGACAATATGTTTTCGGTGATTGCCCTGTCGTCCAAGGTGGAGGGGATGCTGAAATTCGAGTATAACGAGCATACGGGCAAGCTGTACATTCCTCTGTGGCTGATTAACGAATTTAAGTACGACGAAAGCTATCAGAAAACCCTGGAATACCACACCGCCGGACTCTGGGACAACGAGCAATATCCCTACACCATGCGAAGCCTCTATGTGAATCTGTTCAGCGGCAACGCCTACTGCGGGCGGATGCTGATTAACGAGATTCGCTCTCCGCTGCTGCCTGGAATGTATCAGGCGGCAGAGTATCTGGCCCGGTATGCCGTCAAGCTCATCGAGCATGACGATATGGATTCCAGCCGCCGTTACTGGGGACTGGAGGATACCTTCATCGATCTTCTGTCCGGGGCGGAGGTGGACAACCGGGATTTGCAGACAACCCTGAACATCCTGAACTGGACGCCTCTGGACAGCTATCTGTGTCTGAAAATCCGCAACCAGAGCGAAGCCCTCTCCGTCCGCTCGGACAAGGCGCTGAACAACGCCCTGGCCTCCCGGATTCAGGGATATTTCAGCTTCAGCTACCAGAAAATGCTCTGCGTGGTGATCAATCTCTCCCGACCCGGCACCGACCAGCACGCGGTGCGGCAGGTTCTGGCACCGCTGGTCCGGGACAGCTGTATGTATGTTGGCATCTCCAACCCGGTTGACGATATTCGCGCCCTGGCGGTTGGCTTCCGTCAGGCGGACATTGCCCTGGAGTATATTATTGAAGAAAACAGCAGCCAGTGGATCGTCCCCTTTTCGGAATGCGCGCTGCATTATATCCGCAGTCAGGCGACCCGGGAAATGTCAACGGAGATGCTGGCGGAGGCTTCCCTGCTGTCCATCCTGCGCTACGACAAAAAGAATGACACCCAGTATTTTGCTACCCTGCGTGCCTACCTGATCAATGAGCGGAACATACCGAAGACGTCCGGCGCTCTAATCATCCACCGCACCACCCTGACCTATCGGCTGCAAAGGATTCAGGAGCTGTTCAACCTGAATCTGGACGATGACTACCAGCGGCTGTATCTGCTGATGTCCCTGTTCCTGCTGGACCCTGAGAATTACGGGGGGTAGTTTCTTTATAAAAGCGGGTCTATAGGAGAAAATCGCTTTCAAGTTGGTGGGAACAACTGCCACAGCCACAAAAAAAGAGGCACCCGGATGGGTGCCTCAATGTTGAAACGTTGGGTGAAGGATTTGATTACCACGGTTCACCGGACTGTTGCATTGAATGGGTTCGAATCCCCGGGAATTCGGTACGTTGGTGGTTGTGACGATGGGTTGCGGCCCCGTCGTATGGATCACCGCAGACAGTCCTACGGACTGCCTCCGGCGCTCCATTGGATTCTCCCACGGGCCGCACTTTAAATGCCGGTTCCATACAGGATACGGGGATGAGGGATTCGATTGCCAGTTTGCCCCAAAGGGCAAACTGTAAGGAGATGACCAGTTTTTGAACTGGTCATTGCCACAGTCCACCGGACTGTGGCATTTAG
>CAYRDE010000101.1:0-6851 GCA_964422935.1 uncultured Oscillospiraceae bacterium
ATGCTGGAAACCCCAGTTTTGTCTGACGCAAAACTGGGGTTTCTCGACGGTCTGCAGAAAGCCTCCCGATTGGGGAGGCTTTCTTTTATTCTCCGCTCTGGCTTTTCCACAGAGCCTGCTCGGTCTGGGCTTCCACCGTATTTTCCCGAACGCTGTCAATGCCGCTCAGGCACCCGGCCTTGGTGGTGTATGGCTCGGACATGGCGATGATCTGTCCGTTCTTCGCCTTAAGCCGGAACCGAAAGGCTCCGCTTCTGTCCAGGTAGATTTCAAATTTGGGATTTCTCCGGGGCTGGGGCATCCCCTCCGTCTGATCCTCTACCCCCGCGGCAGCCGCATTTTTCCGGACGCTGAGAAGCCCCTTCCGGCAGGCGGAGGCAGTCCGGTAGACCTCTGAGGAAAGGACGGTCTGCCCGTTGGGGGCGTAGAGGTCAAACTTCACCCCGGTGGGAACGGTGCGGATCACAAATCTTCCCATAGGCTCAGGGCAGGGGTACGGAAAATGCCGGAAATTCCGTCACTTCCACAGGAGCTTCCCCATCGTAAATACCCAGGTACAGCTCGATACTCTCCAGCTCCTCTGGAGAATGGAGGTTTAATTCCTCCAGGTCGAAGAAAAAGAGCCGGTCATAGCCGATGGTATGAGGCGGCAGGGTACAGTACATCCCCGTAAGCACTTCCTGACCGTTCACCAGGGCGCTGTCACAGTAGAAGGACAAATACCTGTCGGTATCGTTGACCATGCCGAAGCGCAGTCTGCTGGAGGGAAAATCCTCCAGGTCCTCCCAGCCCAGGTAGGTCAGTTCCACCCCCTCCGCCCGGGCCGCCGGAAGTCCTTCGGGTCTGGGGCAGGGAACCACCGTTTCCTCTGAGGCAGTCAGGGTGATGGGGTCCGTTTCCAAAACGACGTCGCCGCTTTTGGGATTCCAGGCACAAAGCCGGAAGGAGACTCTGGAAGGATAGCCGGAGCTGCCTTCCAAATTCAGAGATTCCAGATAGAAATCTCCCTGACCCACGCTGCTCTTTTCCACAGAGAAATACAGGGCCGAATTGCGGGAGAGCAGATTGTCATTCAAAATGACCTCATCTGCGTAGATATCCAGAGCGGCGTTGGTGTGGTTTTCCGCCAGGATGGGAATGATGCCCTCCTCCCGAAGGGAACGGAGATCCGCCTGGACCGTGAGAATTTCGTCTGAATAAATTTCCTGATAGGTTCCCGGTTCCGGTAGGATTGCCTCAGGCTTTCGAAGCTGTGATTCCAGCATGACACCGCCGCTCCAGAGCAGGCCGAAAACCGTCTGGAGAAGGGGCCAGCCCAGGATCAGGACAAGCAGAACCGTTCCCAGATGCCGGCGCTTCGGTTTGGCCTTTTCTCTGGCATCGGGGCGATACCCCCGACTGCTCCGGGGGGAGGGCGATATCTCCGGCCCCTGCTGCCGGGGAACCGGGGAAACCGGCGTCCGGTGGATACGGGGCATTTGGCTTTCCTCCAGAGCCTCGTAGCAGCAATTTTTACACTTCTTTCCATTAAAGACCCCGCCGCAGCTGGGGCAGACGTACCTTGCCATGCTTTCCCCTCCCATTCCTTTTCTGCCGTGATTGTACCTTATCCTGATTATATCGGAAAGGAGAGGAAAAAGCAACTGCTTCCAAAAAATGCCGCCCCAAAATTGGGGCGGCAGAGAATCAGAAGGTTCCCAAGCTTACTTCTTCACCCGGGACAGGGCGGTGCAGAGAATGGGAGTGGCAACGGTGGTGGTGATGATCTCGGGAATCATGTAGCCGCCGTTATAGATTACTGAGAAGAGCCAGGGACCATAGAGATTCACGATATGGGTAGGATCATCGGCATACCACTCCAGGTCCAGGGCATACCAGATCACAGCGCCGGAGACAATGTGGCAGAGGTACCGCAGCAGACCCACCAGCAGCGTGCCAAGAATGGCAACAATCACCAAATTGGTTTTGTCGTTTTTGGTGAATTTCACATTCCGGAAGCAGCCGCCCAGACCCAGCAGGGTAAAGGGCAGAATGTAATCCGTGAGGATGCACACCACAATGCCGCCGGCATCGGGAATCCAGGCCACGTTGTTCAGGCCCAGCAGTAGCTGAATGAGGCTGTGGGCAAAGCCTGCCAGCAGGCCGGTTTTCACGCCCCGGCGCAGGGACAGGATGATGATGGGGGCCATACTCACAATGGTGACGGAGCCGCCGTAGGGGGCCTCCCAGATTTTGAGCAGACTCAGCACCGTAGCCAGAGCGATCATAATGGCGCTCTCTGTCAGGACCTGGGTCTTCTCACTCATTTTGTTTGCCATAACGCAAACCCTCCACAAGAATAAAAAAAGTATCGCATTGCAATCCGTCCAGGTGCAATGCGACATTTTTCTGTCTCATATGTGCATCTTTCCCTCCGACGGTACTAACCGTATCAGGTTCACGGGTCAGGACAGCGTCAGTCCAATCTCAGCCGGATGCGTCCGGCCCCCCGAAGACTTATTGAAAAGCGATCCGGGATTTATTATAGCGAGAAGAACGGGGCTTGTCAAGAAGGAAACGGTGCCGCGCCCTTGGCTTTTCTGCCCATCTGTGATATGATGATTTCAAAAAAATTTTTCTCAAAGCGAAACCTTTTCGGGGGATCTTCGTGTATACAGATGAAAAGACTGATACCGAAAGGAAGGGATCAACCATGGAAGACAGCCAGATCATCGATCTGTACTTTGCCCGCTCAGAAGCGGCGATCACGGAAACAGATCATAAATACGGCGGCTACTGCTACAAAATCGCCTACAGCATCCTTGCCAGCCGGGAGGACTCGGAGGAAAGCGTCAACGATACCTACCTCTCCGCCTGGAAGGCCATGCCGCCCAGAAGACCCTCCGTCCTCTCTACATTTTTGGGCAGGCTCACCCGGAACATATCCATTGACCGCTGGCGGAAGCTGGGAGCCAGAAAGCGGGGCGGCGGAGAGCTGACCGTGGCCCTGGAGGAGCTGGGAGAGTGCGTCTCCGGAGAGAAAAGCGTGGAGGATACCCTGATTCTGAAAGAGGTCATGGGCTGTCTCAACGGCTTTCTCAAAAGACTGCCGGAGGAGGAGCGCACCGTCTTTCTGTGCCGGTATTGGTATGTCAATTCCCTGGAGGAGATTTCCGAGAAGACCGGCTTCTCCCTGGGAAAGATCAAGTCCATGCTTCACCGGACCCGGGGGAAGCTGGCAAGGCACCTGGAAAAGGAGGGACTGAGATGACAAGCCTGGAACTGTTTCGGGCCTTGGGCGGCGTCAGTACGGAGAACCTCGCCCAGGCGGATGCGCTTCAAAGAATGGAGAAAGTACCTGTCCGGCGCAAAGGCTCCATAAAGCGGGCGGCCCTGATTGCTGCGGTGATTGCCCTGCTGACGCTGCTGGTGGGCTGCGCGGCGGTGTATGTGCTGCATTTGCAGGATCTGAAGGTGGGAGATTTCCGCCTGTCACAAAATCCCGCCTATGACGCGGACGGAAATCGGATTCCCGTGCCAACCCATCCCCTGCATATTGAATTTTCCCTTCAGGGCAATCCGGAGGCCCTGGCAGAATGGGAGCAATTCAAAGAGGAATATGACCCGGACCTGGAGATCGCCATTGCCTATGACAACGGCCAGGGGGACACCGGCATTCCTGACAACTATTATTACCCCTATGGCTGCTACAGCTGGGAAATGGTGGAGAAGCTGGATGAGATCATCGGAAAATACAACCTGAAGCTCCTGTCTGAGGAGATCGTCTGCAACTACGGGGAGGCCGATGTACTCTTTGGCTCCCTGGGCATTGACTCTGTATTTGCGGGAGAAGTGGAATATGGAAACAGCTATTTCTATCCCGAAGGCGCCTTCCATCTGGATATGACCATTGATAAAACCTATGTCGCTTACCATTATTCTCCCACAGGATATTTTGATCTGAAAGGGTTTGTTCTATCGGAAACGGAGCTGGAGAATTCCACCCAGTGGAACTACACACGCAAGGATGGGCAATCTGTTCTTCTGGTCTCCACACCGGAAAAGGCCCTGATTCTCGGGGACATGCCCCAGGCCTTTATCAGCGTGGAGTTTTCCCTGTGGGCCGGCAATCAGGGACAGATGACGAAAGAGGAGCTGGAGGCGTTTGCGGAGGGCTTCGACCTGAACCCTCAGCCCCAGGCTGTGGATCTGGCAAAGGTAGAATCCCTCCGGGCAGAAGTCAGTGCCGCCAATGAGAAATCGCGTGAGGAAAGCAGACGACAGCTTTACACCCAAGGCTATGAAAGCTATGTGGCGCAAATGCTGGAGAGCGCAAGAGATCAGCGGGATCAGGACGGCTTGTTTTACGCATTGTATGACCTCAACGGAGACGGAACTCCCGAACTGCTGCCCGGAGGCAAACGTCATGTTATGGAAATTCTCTCTCTTAGGGATGGGGAATCCTATCAATACGCAAACTTTAACAATCTGAACATGTTCGGCGTCTGGAAGCTGACGGTTTGCCAGGACAATGTTCTGGCCCTATACGATCTTTTTTCGGAACGCCAATGGTTTTATCTTCGTGCCGGGGAAGATGGGTTAAGCTACCTGGAAGGATTGGGAAAGAACCCTGAAACCGGGGAATGGTACTCCCTTCCGGAGCAGCCCCCAGCCAATCCCCAGCAGCCTGTGAAGATTGCCATTACCCCGGAGCAGGCCCAGGCTATTCAGGATTCCTATGTTCCCCTGGAAAACCAGCCGGAGCGGCAGCAGATGAAGCGGTACGGAGAACCGGTGGAGCATGTCTCCTGGTCAGACCCCTATTCCCAGTTTATTTGGGAAATTTCGGATCAATATGTGGATGGGAAGAATCTCTCCTATGCCCTGATGGATCTCAACGGAGACGGAACGGAGGAGCTGATTACCACGGACTTTAATACACCTCCCAGGCTTGAGATCCGCACCATCGTAAATGGGGCGCTGGTGCTGGCCTATGACACCTCATTCAATGGTATCTGCGAAAACGGCATTCTCATGGAATGCGACGACAATGGCACCTACTACGGCTTTTACCGGATGGAGGGCGCAGAAATGGTGATGATCGAGCGGTTCTTCCAGGAGCCTGTGGATTTGTACTGGGGCCGGGCTGTACCCGGAATGGACCCCTCCCAGGGCCAGGCCTTCTCTGAGGAGGACGCCATGAAGCTGATTCAGGCCTACAAGCCCATTGACCTGCCCATGAAGCCCTTCTCCGAATATCCCCTGCACTAAGCGCAAAAAATGGAGGCTGCCTCACAAGAGACAGCCTCCATATGTTTGCCTTTAGGCCATATTCAGGTTCAGTTCCTTGCCGCCTAAGATATGGAAGTGGAGATGGGGCACCGTCTGCCCGGCATCCGGGCCACAATTGCTCACCACCCGATAGCCATTTGTAAGCCCTTCCGTCCCGGCAATCTGGGGGATTACCTCGAAAATATGGGCAACCACGCCACTGTTTTCCGCCGTGACCCCGTCGCAGCTGGGAATGTGTTCCTTGGGAATCACCAGGATGTGGGTGGGCGCCTGGGGGTTGATGTCCCGGAAGGCGAGGACCTGTTCGTCCTCGTAGACCTTGGTGGAGGGGATCTCCCCGGCAATGATTTTACAGAATAAGCAGTCCATAATGGTTTTCCTCCTAAAATGTTAGATTCCAAATACATGAACGCCGGTCATGGTGACAACGCCCATGATGATTCCGGCAAGCAAGACCCCCAGGCATACCGCAATGGTGGTGGACTTGATACCCATATCCAGGAAGGAAGCCGCCAGAGTTCCCGTCCAGGCCCCGGTGCCGGGGATCGGGATACCAACGAACAGCAGCAGGGCAACGAACAATCCCCCACGACCGGTTCGCTTCACCAGCTTGACGCCGCCCTGTTCCCCCTTCTGATAGCAAAAGGTGAAGAACCTTCCGATGTATTTTTTGTCGCAGCCCCAGATCAGTACCTTCCGGGCAAAGAAATAGATGATCGGTACCGGCAGCATATTCCCGATGGCGCAGATAACCAGGGTAATGGGATAGTCAAGGCCCTTCAGCACGCCGTAGGGCACAGCCCCCCGCAGCTCAATGAGGGGGACCATGGATATGAAAAAACAGTATAGATAGTTTTTAAGCATTTTGTTCTCCCGAAATTCTGAGAAACGTTCATCTTCCACATCATACCATAGCCTGCCCTGTTTTGCAATGAAAAACCCATGTTTTTTCCTTAACCTTTCCTTAAAGCGATCTTTCCGAAAGAAAAACGGGGGGATATTTCTTTAAACTTTTTTTGAATTTCCCCGGAAGGGCTGGAAGTTTTCACAGGGATATGCTATAATGCCTCTAATATTAAAGTGCGGGAGTGTGCCTTGCAGGGTCTCTCCCCATAGGAGAGAAAGCTATGCTGGAATTATTGGCCCCTGCCGGTTCCATGGATGCCCTTCGGGCAGCGGTGCAGAACGGCGCGAACGCCGTCTACCTGGGCGTGGGCAGCTTTAACGCCCGCCAAAGCGCGAAAAACTTTACCCCCCAAACCCTGGCGGAGGCAGTGAAATACTGCCATGTCCGGGGGGTTCAGGTCCATCTGACGGTGAATACTCTGGTCTCTGACCGGGAGATGAAGGACTTGGAGGAGCTGGTACGCCACGCGGCGGTAAATAACGTGGACGCTTTTATTGTCCAGGACCTGGGGGTAGTACAGCTTTGCCGCCAGGTGGCTCCCCATATTCCCATCCACGGCTCCACCCAGATGACCGTTCACTCCCTGGACGGCGTGCGGCTGTGCGCCGCCATGGGCATGAAGCGGGTGGTTCTCAGCCGGGAGCTGAGCCGGGCGGAGATTCGCCATATCTGC
>CAYRDE010000102.1:0-6810 GCA_964422935.1 uncultured Oscillospiraceae bacterium
GCTATTCCGATCCCCTTACCGCCGCGGACAACGCCATGACCCTCCAGACCATTGTTAAGATCATTGCCCAGCGCAACGGTCTGTGCGCTGACTTTGGTCCCAAGCCCCTGGAGGGCAAGCCCGGCAACGGCTTCCACATCAACATGTCCGTCCAATCCTCCGACGGTCAGGATCACCTGATGCATCTGGTTGCCGGTGTGCTGGACAAGGTGGCGGAAATGACTGTCTTTTTAAATCCCACTCCAGCCTCCTACGCCCGGTTCGGCGGCTATAAGGCCCCCAATTATATCTCCTGGTCCCGGGAAAACCGGTCCCAGCTGGTCCGGGTCCCGGCGGCGGCAGGGGAATACCGGCGGGCAGAGCTTCGCTCCCCCGACCCCACTGCCAATCCCTATCTGGCCCTGACCCTGATGATCCAGGCGGGGCTCTACGGTGTCCTGCATCAGCTTACGCCTCCTCAGAGCGCCGACGTGGACCTCTACCGGGCAGACATGGAAACCCTCCGTCGATTCCGGCGGCTGCCTCAGAATCTGGAATCCGCCCGGGCCACCGCTGCCCGCAGTGACTTCCTCCGGGGATGCATCCCCCAGGCTATCCTGAGTCAATACACCAGGCTGGACTGACCGTATCTCCACGTTTCCCATTTCATCCGTGCGAAGGGAGGGAATGATCCATGAGCCTGAAAGAGCGGATTTACAGTCTGCTGCTGGTATCCGCAGCCAAACACGCCAATGCCAGCCTCACCGAAATTCTGGCGGAGTGCCCCTGTGAAAAGCCGGTAATCGTCTCCAGCGTCAGCACCGCAGAGCAGGCCCTGGTGGGCCGGTCCTTTGACCTGATCATCATTAACGCACCCCTGCCTGATGATCCGGGCATCCGGTTTGCCATTGATGCCTGCCGCCTCCCCGGGACAACGGTGCTTCTGCTGGTTTCCGGCGACACCCACGACCAGGTCTATGACCGGGTGGCAGAGCATGGGGTCTTTACCCTGCCGAAGCCTCTTTCCCGGCCTGCCCTTCTCCGGGCAGTGAGCTGGATGATCAGCGCCCGGGAGCGGCTTCGGAAGCTGGAACAGCGGACCCAGCCATTGGAAGAGAAAATGGAGGAGATTCGTCTGGTGAACCGGGCCAAATGGCTGTTAATCAGCCAGCGGAAAATGACCGAGCCCGACGCCCATCACTACATAGAGCGTCAGGCCATGGACCGGTGTATCTCCAAAAGGGCCATGGCGGAAGAGATCATCCGACTTTATTCTTAAAATCCGATGGGCCTTTCGGTCCATCGGATTTTCGCCTGTACCAGCGTCCGCCCATGGTGGGACGGTGCGCCCGACTGGCGCCGCGGGCCGCTCCAGGATGTGTCCGGGGCAGCAAACGGTCCTTACCGGTAGTGAAGATATTCCATAAACCGCTTTACTGCCAGAGAGGCCGTCTTCCTGTCCCGGAGGGCAAAGACGATTTCCCGATAGGCCGGGACGTTCAGTTCCTTTGCCACAATCCGGTAAGGGATTCGCTTTAGAATCAGTTCCGGCAAAATGCTGACCCCCAGGCCGCTTTCCACCATGGCCATAATGGCATAGTCATCCCAGGTGGTGAAGTGAACCCGGGGTGTGAGATGATTGCGCTGAAAGATTTCCGACACCTCCGCCCTGGCTCCCTTTTCCAGAAGCATAAAGGGCTCCCGGCAAAGCTCCCCGATGGGCACCTTTTCATATTCCGTCAGCGGGTGTCCCTCCGGCAATATGGCAAGGAGCCGGTCCCGGCTTATAGGAATGGCCTCCAGGTCCCCTCTGGCGGGAATCCGGGTAAAGCCGCAGTCCACCCGGCCCTCGGCAATCCAGGTTTCAATCTCCGTATAATCCCCCAGCAGCAGCTCATAGTCCACCCCGGGATAGTCCTTCTGAAAGGAGCTGATGATATTGGGCAGCCAGTGGATGGCGACGCTGGACACGGTCCCGATGCGGATCAGGCCGGACTGAACCCCATGGAGGTCGTCCACCTCCATTTGGAGCTTCTGGAATTCGTCACAGAGGCTCTTGGCGTGGGCCAGCAGCCGGGTCCCGTCGGAAGTCAGGCTCACCCCCGCCCGGCTCCGCTCCAGAAGGGAGATGTTCCACTCGGTTTCCAGATCGTTAATCATCCGGCTGATGCCCGATTGGGAGTAGTTGAGGATCTCCGCCGCCTTGGTAAAGCTGCCGTACTCCACCGTTTTGATGAATGCCATGTATTTTAAAATGTTCTTATCCATGGACTTGTCCCCTTTATATCTGGTTTTGTAATGATGAATATGAAAAACATTCGCTATTCAAATGCTCTTCTCCATGATACGATAAAGGCACCCATTTTGCAAGAGAAACTTGGGAAGCCCCTTCCCGCCCCCTGACCAGGGGCATCGAATACCGGACCCGGGCCTCCCGGAGAAAAGGAGAATCGCTTATGACCTTATCCAATATCTGTATTTCCATTTCCATACTGGCCTATCTGGGCCTGATGCTGGGCATCGGCTTCCACTATGCCAGAAAGAATGAATCCGCCTCCGACTTCTACCTGGGCGGCAGAAAGCTGGGACCTCTGGTCACCGCAATGAGTGCCGAGGCCTCCGATATGTCCAACTATCTTCTCATGGGCGTTCCCGGCCTTGCCTACCTCTCCGGCCTGGCAGACGTAGGCTGGACTATCATCGGCCTTGCCGCCGGTACCTACCTCAACTGGCTCTTCACTGCCAGACGGCTCCGCCGCTACACCGACATCACCGGCTCCTATACCCTGCCCCAGTTCTTCTCCCGCCGGTTCCGGGATGAGAAGAACATTCTGGCAACCATTGCCGCCATCATTATCATCGTCTTCTTTATCCCTTACACCGCCTCCGGCTTTGCCGCCTGCGGCAAGCTCTTCTCCTCCCTCTTCGGCATGAACTATATGACCGCTATGATCCTGTCCGCCATCGTCATCGTCTGCTATACCGCCACCGGCGGCTTTCTGGCAGCCTCCGCCACGGACCTGGTTCAGAGCATTATTATGACCATTGCCATTGTTTTCGTGCTGGCATTCACCACCATCTCCGCAGGGGGAATCGGCGCGGTGATCAAGAACGCCAAAGCCCTCCCCGGCTATTTTTCCTTCGCCTCCACCTATCTGGAGCAGACTGGCACCGGCGCGCCCTATGACCTGCTTCACATCATCACCACCGTATCCTGGGGCCTGGGCTACTTTGGAATGCCCCACATTCTGCTCCGGTTCATGGCCATCGAAAATGAGGAAAAGCTGAAGGTTTCCCGCCGGGTGGCCTCCGTATGGGTGGTCATCGCCATGGCTGCCGCTGTCGCCATCGGCATCGCCGGAAAGGCTCTCAGCGCCACAGGCGCCATCCCCGCCCTGTCCGGCAACGACACCGAGACCATCATGGTAAAGATTTCCAGCTTCCTTGCCGGCTTTGGCGCTTTGCCCGCCCTGATGGCTGGCCTGGTCCTGGCGGGTATGCTGGCAAGCACCATGTCCACCGCCGACTCCCAGCTTCTCGCCGCCTCCTCCAGTGTGTCCCAGAACATTCTCCAGGAAAAGCTCCACCTGAAGCTGACGGAAAAGCAAAGTATGCTGGCAGCCCGGCTGACGGTGATTGTCATTGCGGTGCTGGGCATTGTCATTGCCAGAAACCCGGACAGCTCCATTTTCGGCATTGTCTCCTTTGCCTGGGCCGGCTTCGGTGCCGGCTTCGGACCCATCGTCATCTGCTCCCTCTTCTGGAAGCGGACCACCCTGCCCGGAGCCGTGGCTGGCATGGCTGCCGGCGGCAGCATGGTATTCGTCTGGAAGTATCTGGTAAAGCCTCTGGGCGGCGTCTTCGGCATCTATGAGCTGCTGCCTGCCTTCCTGGTGGGAACCGTGGTCATCATCGTCGTGAGCCTTCTGACAAAGGCCCCCGGCAAGGAGATCACCGACGAGTTTGAGCGGGTGAGAAGCACCAACTGAAAAAAACCTCCCGGTGGGCATGGGTCGCTCCTGTGCCCACCGGGAATTTCTTTTTTCCGGGCGGGAATGCAGAAGTTCTCATAAATCTCAGTTTCTGGCAAAAATACACATTTATGCTTTGGAATTTGCCCAATTTCTCTATTTTACAAATTCACGGTTTTGCGTTAAAATAGAGAAAATCAGAAAAGTCTGAAAGGGCCTCCTCAGGGAATCACAGATTCCGGGAGAAATATGCCGGAGAGTCAGGAGGAGAACGCAACAATGCACAAATCAAGCAACACACTTTTCCACAAAAACACCGCCAATGAATCGAATCGGGGAAAGAAAGCCGCCGTTCGGGATATGACAGAAGGGTCTATTGTAAAACAGGTTCTCTGGTTTGCTCTTCCGTTGATGTTGGGCAATGTATTCCAGATGCTCTACAACACCGTAGACTCCATTGTTGTGGGTAACTTTGTGGGCACCCAGGCATTGGCAGCGGTTGGTTCCACCACCACCATTGTCAACATGATGGTGTTTTTCTTCAACGGCTTCTCCACCGGGGCAGGGGTGGTTGTCGCCAACTACTTCGGTGCTAAGGATATGAACAATCTTCACAAGTCGATCGAAACCACCATGACCGCCACCTTCCTGCTGAGCCTCCTCTTTACCATTGTGGGGGTTGCCGGGGTAAAACCCATGCTTCGTTTCATGGCAACCCCGGAGGATGTGTTTGATCAGGCTACCGTCTACCTGCAAATCTATATCGGCGGCATTTCCGGCCTGCTGGTGTATAACATGGGCAGCGGCATTCTCCGGGCCGTAGGGGATACCATGCGCCCGCTGTATTTCCTGATTCTCACCAGTGTGATGAATATTATTCTGGATCTGACATTCGTTCTGGGCCTTCACCGGGGCATTGAGGGCGTGGCCTGGGCCACGATCATTTCCCAGTTTATTTCCGCCTTCCTGATTCTGCTGCTTCTGACCCGCACAAAGGAAATCTACCGGCTGACTTGGCAGGATCTGAAAATCGACAGGCGCATTCTGGGACGGATTTTCGCGGTGGGCCTTCCGGCAGGCATTCAGTCTGTAATCACCGCCTTCTCCAACACCTTCGTCCAGGCCTATGTCAATTCCTTCGGCTCCAGCTGCATGGCGGGATGGAGCTGCTATAACAAGCTGGACCAGTTTATCATGCTGCCCATGCAGAGCATGGCTATGGCTGCCACCACCTTCGTCAGCCAGAATATCGGCGCCCAGAAACCCCAGCGGGCAGACCGGGGCACAACCATTACCGTGGTTATGTCCGTGAGTGTAACGGGAGTTATCATCGCTTTCCTGTACCTGCTTGCCGCGCCGGCTGTGGGTCTGTTCTCTCCGGACCAGGCGGTCATCGAATTTGGCGTGCTGTTTATCCGGGCGAACTGCATTTTCCTGCTGTTTAACTGTGTCAACCATGTGCTGGCCGGCGCCCTGCGGGGCCGGGGGGATTCCAAGGGGCCCATGGTGATTATGCTGCTGGCCTTCGTTGGCATCCGGCAGGTCTATCTGTATGTGGTGACCCATTTTGTTGCCAACACTCCCTTCCTGGTGGGCTTCGGCTATCCGGTGGGCTGGGTCAGCTGCTGCGCAATTGAGCTGACCTATTTCTTCCTGCGCCGGAGAAAAGAAAGAAATCTCCTGCCGGCCCAGGATTAACCATCGAATCCGGGAAGAAAACCCTTTGTACGAAAAACCGATCTCTTATCTATTATGTATAATAATCAGAAACTATTTTTGTGCATGGTGTTGACAAACTGGAATCTCTGATGTATGATGCTCCCATAAGGCAAAGGCGTCTTTGAGCTTCGGCTCAAAGACGCCTTTCTCATTTTGTAAAAAGGAGCGTTTGTTATGGGTACGGTTTCGGATTATTTTGGCTGTCTGGTATTTGATGACCGGGTTATGAAGGCAAATTTGAGCGCCGACGTTTACCAGTCCCTGCGCAAAACCATTGACGAGGGAGCAAAGCTGGATTTAAGCGTTGCCAACGCCGTGGCAGCAGCCATGAAGGATTGGGCGGTCGCCAACGGAGCCACCCATTTTACCCATTGGTTTCAACCCCTCACCGGCATTACCGCCGAAAAGCATGACAGCTTCATCACCCCCGCGCCGGACGGCGGCGTGATCATGGATTTCTCCGGCAAGGAGCTGATCAAGGGCGAGCCGGACGCCTCCTCCTTCCCCTCCGGGGGCTTAAGGGCTACCTTTGAAGCCCGGGGCTACACCGCCTGGGACCCCACCTCCTATGCCTTTCTCAAGGGAAAGACCCTGTGTATTCCCACGGCCTTCTGCTCCTACGGCGGCGAGGCTCTGGATAAGAAGACCCCACTGCTGCGCTCCATGGAAGCGCTGAACCGCCAGGCCATGCGGATACTAAAGCTGTTCGGCAATGAGGGTGTCAAGTGCGTCCGCACCTCCGTTGGTCCCGAGCAGGAATACTTTTTGATTCCCAGAGAGCTGTACGAAAAGCGGGAGGATCTGATTTACACCGGCAGAACCCTCTTTGGCGCAAAGCCCCCCAAGGGCCAGGAAATGGATGACCACTACTTTGGCGTCATTAAGCCCCGGGTTGCGGCCTACATGGCGGAGCTGAACGAAGAGCTGTGGAAGCTGGGGATTCTTGCCAAGACAGAGCATAACGAGGTGGCCCCTGCCCAGCACGAGCTGGCCCCCATTTATACCACCACCAACATTGCCACCGATCACAACCAGCTGACCATGGAGATCATGCAGAAGGTTACGGCCCGGCATGATCTGGTGTGCCTTCTCCACGAAAAGCCCTTTGCCAGTGTCAACGGCTCCGGCAAGCACAACAACT
>CAYRDE010000103.1:0-6788 GCA_964422935.1 uncultured Oscillospiraceae bacterium
AGCTTATAGAGCAGGTTCTCATTATAAAAGTCCGAGGCCTTCCCCAGAGAACACCGGGCAATGTCACCCATGGTGTACAGGCCATGGGCCTCCAGCTTCCTGGCATAGCCGGGGCCTACCCGCCAGAAGTCGGTCAGGGGACGGTGGGTCCACAGGGAGCGGCGATAGGACATTTCGTTAAGCTGGGCAATGCGGACGCCGTTCCGGTCCGCGGGGATATGCTTGGCTTCAATGTCCATGGCTACCTTGGCAAGGTACAGATTGGTACCGATGCCGGCGGTGGCGGTAATGCCGGTGGTGTGGAGGACATCCAGTATGATCTTCATGGCAAGCTCCCGGGGGGTGAGTTTGTAGGTGTGTAGATAATTGGTCACATCCATGAAAACCTCATCGATGGAATAGACATGGATATCCTCGGGAGCCACATATTTTAAATAGATCTGATAGATTCGGGTGCTGGTTTCCATGTATAGCCCCATCCGGGGAGGCGCTACAATATAATCCAGGGAAAGGGAGGGGTCGGCTTTCAGCTTCTCATCCTCCCAGGTGGTACCGGAGAACCGATGACCGGGGGCCTGGAGAGCGCGAAGGGCGTTGATCTGCTTCACCTTCTGCACCACCTCAAACAGTCGGGGGCGCCCGGGAACACCATAGCTTTTCAGGGCAGGGGAGACTGCCAGGCAGATGGTTTTCTCTGTGCGGGTGGGATCTGCCACTACCAGATGGGTCGTCAGGGGGTCAACCTCCCGCTGGAGGCATTCCACCGAGGCATAGAAGGACTTCAGGTCAATGGCAATATAGGTTTTCTCTGACATATCCATCCTCCTTTTGGTGCAGGTAATTTAGGAGGAAGCTCTGATTAAATCGGCAAGAGCTGGCAGCAAGAGATTTTGGCTCAAGCGAAAGTGTGGAAAATGCGGGAATACTTTGTGTATTTCCCATTTTTCACACTGCACGATTGGGGCAAAAGATCTGTCTGTAAGCCGCAGACGATTTATTCAGAGTTTCCTTAGAGAATCGCTTCCGCAATGGTGCCGCCGCCGATGACCATTTCCCCCTGGTACAGGACAACTGCCTGTCCCGGGGTAACGGCCCGCTGGGGCTGGTCAAAGTCCACCCGGGCAAAGCCCTGATTCTCCGGGGTGACGGTGGCGGGAAGCTCCAGCTGGGAATGCCGGATTTTGGCAGTGACCCGAAGGCTTTGGGAAAGGGCAGGGAAGGGATACCAGTTCCACTCCGTGCCCCGGAGGGAGCGGGAGAAGAGAGCTTCATTTCCCCCTACTGTGACTGTGTTCTTTTCCATATCTTTCCCGCAGACGTACACCGGCATACCCAGGGCAATGCCGAGCCCCTTCCGCTGGCCAATGGTGTAGCGTACCGCTCCCTGGTGGCGTCCTACCACGTTGCCCTGCAAATCCAGGTAGTCCCCGGCGGGATAGACCTTCCCCGTGTACCGCTGTAAAAAGGCTCCGTAATTTCCGTCAGGGACAAAGCAAATGTCCTGACTGTCCCGCTTCCGGGCATTGAGAAAGCCGTTTGCTTCGGCGATCTGCCGAACGGCTTCCTTGGTCAGTTCTCCCAGGGGAAACTGAATGTGGGCCAGCTGACGCTGATCCAGACAGGCAAGGAAGTAGGTCTGATCCTTGGCGCTGTCCGCCGCTTTATATAATAGAAAGCGTCCGGTGGCCTCGTCCCGGCGGATGCGGGCGTAGTGACCGGAGGCCACATACTGGCATCCCATTTCCGCAGCCAGCTCCATAAGCGTTCCAAATTTCATGGTCCGGTTGCAGAGAATACAGGGATTGGGCGTCAGGCCCTGCTCATAGCAGGATACAAACCGGAAGATGACCTGCTGCCGGAATTCCTCCTGCAGGGAAAAGACGTGGTGGGGAATTCCCAGACGCTTTGCCACATTGGCGGCGTCCAGGAAATCCGTGGAGCCATTGTTATATAGATTCATGGTAGCGCCAATGCAGGAAAAGCCCTGCTGAAGCATCAGCAGGGCAGCAACAGAGCTGTCCACGCCGCCGCTCATACCAATCATTACCTTTTTTTCCATAAGAGGGTTCCTCCTGAAGCGGAATGCTTTGCTACCTGGAGTATACCAGCGACGGCACGGAAAGTCAATGACTCACAAAACGACTGCGGATACAGAAAATGATAAACAAATTTGTAGTGAATTTTTTGTAGGAATGATAGAAAATGGTGAAATATGGGGATTTTCCCCGAGAAAAACAGGATCGATGAGAAGGAAAAAGAAATTTAGGTTACAATTATGTAATTTTTTTCAAAAAAGGGGTTGCAATTTGTAAACGAGTCTGTTATAATACCGTTACTTACAAAAACAAGAAAAGGAGTAAGTAGCCATGAAGAAGAGAATTGTATGTGCGATTTTAAGTTTAATCCTTCTGGTGAGCCTCATCCCCGCGGGGGCACTCACCGCTTCTGCTGCTACGAGAACTGTCAGCGAGAAGGCGATTACCATCCTGAAGCAGCTGCAGGGTTATAGAAGTACTTGCAGCACGAAGGGTTATATTGGTTACGGTACGAAATGTACGGAAAAGGGCGAGCATGGTACTCATAAGCTTTCCGAACAGAAAGTGGCGGACAAAGCGCTGCGGGAGGAACTGAAAAAGATTGATCAGGCTGTCAATGGCCTTGCTTCTGCCAATGGTCTGAGCCTTTCCCAGAGCCAGCATGACGCTTTGACGCTGTTCTCTTACCGTAACGGTACTGCCTGGATCTCCGGTACCGGCGATGTGAAGCGGGCGGTTACCACCCGGGTGACCGGCAACGAGTTTTTGAACATGTTCCTCAACTGGCAGGCCAGCGAGGAGGACAACAACCGCCGGAAGATCGAGGCCAATATGTACCTGAACGGCGTGTATTCTACCACCGTTCCTTCCAAGTACATCAAGGTTAACTTTAAGCCCAATGGCGGTACGCTGGTAGGAAACAAGACAACCTACTATTACGACTACACGCTCAGCGAGACGGAGCTGCCCACACCTATCCGGGAAGGCTACACCTTCAAGGGCTGGTATAATGATGAGGCAGAGAAGGACGGAAAGGTTAACGAAAATCCCACGAACTGGGTTTATGAGTTGAACCAGGCCAGCAATGGTCAGACCCTGACTGCTTTCTGGCAGGACGTGAATGACAAGTCTGAGGATAAGAAGTTTGACAGCACCAAGGTACATGACTTTGGAAGAAAAGAAGTCATATATGCCAGCGGACTGGCAAGCCGTGTTCTTTACCTGGAACCCAACGGCAAGGTAGATGGGACTGAGGTTCGTGGTAAGGTGTACGTTACCGCCGAATATGTGGACAACAAGGGCGTAAGATGGCTTCGCGCCGTTGGTGCTGATGAGTGGTATTATAAGGGTAAGTTAGCAGGCACTGGAGACTTTACTGATACTGTTACGAAGTATTGGGTAAAGTCCCTGCCCAGTACTTACGCCAACTACTACATTTCCACCAGCAAGCTGGCTACTACCACGCTTTATGATGCGCCCAACGGTAAGGCGTTGGACATGGGAAAGGTTTCCGGTGACCTGCAGGTCCGGATGGAGTATGTGGACAGCAAGGGTGTGAAGTGGTGCCTGATCTATCAGGCTGAAAAGTACACCCACACCGTCGACAAAAAGACCGTAGTGGACGAAAACTATCAGTTTAATCCGGAAGTCTGGGTCAAGACCAAGCTGACTGTGAGCGGCGGCGGTAGCAACGCTTCCGGACTGGACATGGATGTAATGGTTACTGTTACCAACTCCTATGTAAACTCCCGTGTCAATGCAACCATCCACTCTGCCAAGAATGGTAGCTACTCCCAGGGTGACAAGCTCCGCATTATTAACACTGCGGATGAAGACGGTTTCCTTTGGGGCCAGGTGGCGAGAAGCGAAGACGATGCAACGCCTGTTGGCTGGATTGCACTGATGTATACCAACTACTCTTCTCTGGCTGAAGCAGACAGCTCCCTCAGTGAAAACAATTCCAAGGTCATTGCAAAGGCCCGGATCAAGCTGACCGGAAATGACTATGTCAATGTCCGCAACGGCGCGGGCACGGATAACCAGATTGTCGGTGCACTGACCGGTGACACCCTGGTGGATATCTATGAGATCAAATATGTCAACGGTTATCAGTGGGGCCGCTGCAAGCAGGGCTGGTTCAACCTGAACTACGCGGAAGTGACCCGGCTGGTGGATGAGAGTGAGACTGGCGAAACTACCCAGACCGGCTATACTGCCTATGCCTTTACCGGTAAGATTGGCAGCACGGAGTGGATTTTCAGTTCGCCTGTTGAAGACGCTTCTTTAAAGGTAGATATTTCGACGCTGAGCGATAGTCTCAAGAAGCTTAAGGACGGTGACTCCGTTACCATCACAAATGTGACTGCGGATGCAGCCCACAATACCTGGGGCAAAATTCCTCAGGGCTGGATTATGCTGTTCCGCAGTGACTATTCCCAGAGCAATATCTATTTTGACACTGCCAAGTTTGAAGTAACAGCTGACAGCGCTTCCGTCAGAGAAACCCCCTCTTCTGGTGCAAACCGGGTAGATACCCTGTCCAAGGGCACGGAATTCGATGTAACAAAGCTGGTTGCTACCACAGACACCCTTTGGGGTTACGCAATAAAGTATTCTCAGACCATTGTAGAAGAGGAAACAACAATTAATGCTGGTTGGGTGAACCTGTCCAGCCGGTATGTTAAGCGTACCAATGCGCCGATTACTTCCACCGAGAAGGGCCCCACCGGCCTGGTGGCAACGGTCGTAAACGCAGAGGAAGTCAACGCCCGTGCTGGTGCGGATATCTACAGAAATGTAATCTGCAAGGTGCAGATGGGCAATACCTACGAAGTTATGGAAGGCCCTGTCAATGGCTGGTATCGTCTGAAGATTTCCGGTCACGAAAGCCAGGATACCTGGGTTTACAAGCAGTATCTGGACGTGAAGTCCGGCAGCGGCTCCTCCAGCAGCTCCAGTTCCTCCAGCGTCACTGTGGAAACCGGTAAGGGCATCGTTGCCAACACCTACGCAGGCGTGAACATGCGGCAGACTGCCGGCATCGGCGGCGCGTTCATGGGCAAGATCCTCCCGGGCGCGGCTGTGGAAGTGCTGGAGGTCACGCAGGTCGGTTCCTCCAAGTGGGGCCGTGTAAGAGTTGACGGCAAGATCGGCTGGGTCTGTATGGACTACATCACCATGATCTCTTATGAGGATATCCCGGGCTACAATGGTGGCAATAGCGGCTCCGGTTCTACCGGCGGCTCCAGCAGCACTGTAACCGGCGCGCAGACTGCCATCTATACCGGCAAGGTCAAGACACCTTCCCCGGATCCCAAGTCCCGTGCCATTTCTGAGTTCTCTCAAAAAGGCGATGTTAGTGAGGATGGCAGAACGAATGGAGACCAAAAACTGATCGTCTTCAAAACCACCGATATTAACGGCGCAGTTGTGCGGATCCTGGAGAATGGAGATCCTGTCACAATGCACGAGCTGCTTACCGTGGAAGAAGAAACCTCTTCCTGGGGTAACAGCGGTGAGTATGAAGGCGACAACATGGGTAGCGATACCGGCACAAGCAAGCAAACGGCCTACTGGGCTCGTGTGAACGACGGTTATATCCGCGCTCCCGGCGATAACCTTGATTTGGATCCTCTGGATGAAGCGGTTTATACCCTGGTAGACTATGACAAGATCAACGTCTATAAAAACAGTGATCTGACTGAAAAGATTTACGGCGAGTGGGCGGAAAATGAAGACTACAAGGGCGAGGCAACCCAGTATGTCAAGAAGGGAAATCAGGTTACAATTACAGAAGTTGAAATCCATGGCAATGTAATTTCTGGCAAGATCGAAACTGAAATCGGCGAAGTGGGCTGGATTAACCTGTCCAAGATGACCAAGGGCGCAATAAACGTGAAGGTGGATAACAACACCAACAATAATAACAGCAATAACAATAATAATAACAATAATAACGCTCCTGTCATCGGCGATACCGGCAACACCGGCACTGGCGGCTTCGTGAACAACGCCAGCGGCTATAAGTACACCGGTAAGGTTGTCAACACCAATGAGGTGAATGTCCGTTCCACTGCCTCCACCGGCGCGAGCGTGACGACTACGCTGAAGAGCGGTGCAAGCCTGGTGATCTATGAGACCACCATCTCCGAGAACATGGCTTGGGGCCGCTGCGACGCAGGCTGGGTCTACCTGTACTATGTGGACCTGACTCCTGCCAGCGGCAGCGCCGTTGACGCCCGGGTTGTCTACAATGACAACACCATCGCCTACACCGACAGCGCTTGCTCCGAAGTGGCAGGCACCTACGCCCGGATGTCCGTGGTTGACATCTATGAGATCGTGGGCAAGATGGCCCGTACCGATTTGGGCTGGGTCAACACCGATAACCTGCTGTAAGCACTTTATGAAAATCCCTGGGGCGAAAGCCTCAGGGATTTTCTTCTTGCCAGAGTAGCCGCAATGTGATATGATGTGCAGAGAAAAAAGAACACGGAGGACTCCCCATGAGCAGAGCAGATGAACTGTACAAGGCCACATGCCTGGATATTTTAAATAACGGCTTTTCCGATGAAAATTTGGAGGTGCGCCCCCACTGGGCAGACGGTACCCCGGCCCATACCATTAAGAAATTCGGCGTGGTAAACCGGTACAATCTGGCAGAGGAATTTCCCATTATGACCCTGCGCCGCACCTACTGGAAAAGCGCTGTGGACGAGCTGCTGTGGATCTGGCAGAAGAAGTCCAACCGGA
>CAYRDE010000104.1:0-6780 GCA_964422935.1 uncultured Oscillospiraceae bacterium
AGCCGCCCTTGCCGCCGCCGATGGGCAGGCCGGTGAGGCTGTTCTTGAAGGTCTGCTCAAAGCCCAAAAACTTCATAATGGACAGATTTACGGAGGGGTGGAACCGGAGGCCGCCCTTGTAGGGGCCGATGGCGGAGTTGAACTGGACCCGGTAAGCGTTGTTTACCTGGACCTGGCCTTTGTCATCCACCCAGGGAACACGGAAGAGAATGACCCGCTCGGGGGTGGTCAGCCGCTCCAGCAGGGCGTTCCTGCGATAGGTTTCCTCGTTTGCCTCAATGACGGGCCGGAGGGACTCCAGCACCTCATAAACCGCCTGGTTAAATTCCGGCTGGTCGGGATTCTGCTTTTTGACTCTCTCCAGAGTTTCGTCTACATAACTCATAAACAACTGTCCTTCCTAGAAAGAATTTTACAGCCCACATTGTAACAGACGGAAGGGGAGAATGCAAGCGGTTTTGCAACTTTTTTTATCGCAAACTGCAAAATGAAAAGAAAAACGCTGATTTTCACAATCAGCGTTTTGTATATGAAGGAGAAATTGTGCAGAAGTTCATCTCGCCCGGGGCGCAATCTCGTCCCGGATCACCTGAACCAGAGCTTCCAGCTCCTCTCTCGTGGTATCCGGGCAGATGGAGACCCGGAAGGCGCTGTCGATGGTCTCCGGGGGGACCTTCATGGCGGTGAGCACATGGCTCCTGTGGCCCTTAGCGCAGGCGGACCCGGCGCTGACATAGATGCCGTGATCCTGCAAAATGTTGATGGTGTTCTGGACCGGCACCCCGGGAATGGCGATGGAGAGCACATGGGGCGCATCGTGAGCGCCGTTGACGGTGACCCCCTCCAGACCGGACAGGACCTCCGCTGTGGAGGCAATCAGCTCTTTTTCCCGGGCGGTGTCTTCCTTCATGGACCCGGAAACCACGGCGCAGGCGGCGGCGAAGCCGAAGATAGCCGGGGTGCCCTCGGTGCCGCTGCGGAAGCCTCCCTCCTGACCACCGCCGTAGATCAGGGGCGGGAAGGACTTGAGCCGGGGGGAGATGTACAGCGCGCCCACGCCCTTGGGGCCGTGGACCTTATGGGAGGATACGGAAATCAGATCCGCTCCTAGGCTTTTGGCGGCAAAGGGCACCTTCAAAAAGCCCTGCACCGCGTCGGTATGGAAGATGGCGTCGGGGCAGACCCGATGGGTGAGCCTCGCCATCTGGGAGATGGGCATGACGGAGCCTACCTCGTTGTTGACCATCATCACGGAGACCAGAATGGTGTCCTTCCGCAGGGCGGCTTTCAGGCTGTCCAGGGAGATATTGCCCAGGCTGTCAGGCTGCAAGTAGGTGATTTCAAAGCCCTGGGCCTCCAGCTCCTTCATGCAGTTTAAAATGGCGTGGTGCTCGATGGCGGTGGTGACAATATGCTTGCCCCGCTTGCCCAGACGCTTTACCGTGCCGAAGATGGCCCAGTTATCCGCCTCGGTGCCGCCGGAGGTGAAGAAGACCCGATCCGGCTCGGCCCCCATGGCGGCGGCAACCTGGTGCCGGGCGGTGCGGAGGGCATGGGCGGCATCGATGCCGAAGTCGTAAAGGGCGCTGGGATTGGCCCAGTCCTCGGTCAGGGCCTTATGGATGGCGGCCACTGCCTCCGGGCAGGGCCGGGTGGTGGCGGAGTTGTCTAAGTATATCATAATTTGAAACCTCTCTTATAGAATCCAACGTTGTGCGAGTGAATAGTGAAGAGTGAATAGTGAAGAGTGAATAAGTATGGTGGCCGCCCGCGGGCGGCGAATAAAAAGGATTTTATTTCATCGCCGGAGGCGATACCTTACTTCTTCACTATTCACTATTACTTATTACTTTCACCGCCCGGCGGTACACGTTACTTACCTACACAAAACCGCTCAAAAATCCGGGCGGTGATGTCTTCCCGTACCGTGGCTCCCGTGACCTCGCCCATGGCTTCCATGGCTTCCTCCACGTCGGTGAGCACCGCGTCCGGGGTCAGGCCCAGCATCAACCCCTGCAGAGAGCGAAGCAGGGCCTCATAGGCCCGGCGGATGGCGTCGAATTGCCGGGCGTTGGTTAAAATGGAGCCGTCGCAGGGGCTTTGCCCCTCAAACATGGCGTCCACCATGTCCGCCAGCTGGTCAAGGCCCTCGCCGGTTTTGGCGCAGACCCGAATCACCGCCATAAAGGGCAGGTCGCTGGGGTCGATTTCGCAGCCCAGGTCGGATTTGTTGATCAATGCAACGGCGTTTTCCTGATCCAGGCACAGATCAATAATGGCCTGGTCCTCCTCCGTCAGGGGCTGGGAGCCGTCGCAGACGAATAATGTCAGGTCGGCGTTTTCCATGGCCTCCCGGGAGCGCCGGACGCCGATGGCCTCCACCGTGTCTCCGGTCTCCCGGATACCGGCGGTGTCGATGAGCCGGAGCCGGGTGCTGCCCAGCATCACGCTTTCCTCCACCGTGTCCCGGGTGGTGCCGGGCACGTCGGTGACGATGCAGCGTTCAAAGCCCGCCATGGCGTTTAACAGGCTGGACTTGCCCACATTGGGCTTTCCCACAATGGCGGCAGCCACCCCCTGCCGGAGAATCCGGCCCTGACCGTAGGTTTGCAGCAGGGCATAGAGCTGCTTTGCGTCCCGGCGCAGGTCCTCCCGATAGCTTTGAAGACCGAAATCCTCAATATCCTCGTCGGGATAGTCCAGCACCGCGTGGAAATGGCTGCACAGGTTCACCAGGTTATCATAGATGGGGGAGAGCTTTTTTTGCAGCACGCCCCCTACCTGTCCGGCGGCGTTGGCGGCGGCATCGGCGGTATCCGCCTCAATCAGGTCAATAACCGCCTCCGCCTGGGTCAGGTCCAGCTTGCCGTTTAAGAAGGCCCTTTTGGTAAATTCCCCCCGTCCGGCGGGCTTGGCACCGGCAAGATACAGGCTTTCCAGCCCGGCAGCGAGAACCGCCGGGGAGCCGTGGCAGTGAAATTCCACCGTGTCCTCTCCGGTGTAGCTGTGAGGGGCCCGGGAGACCGTCGCCATGCACTGGTCGATGATCCGGCCCTGCTTATCCTTGATGGTACCCAGCATCAGCTTCCGGTCGGGGCACTGAGACAGGGACGTTTTGCCGTTGGGAGAAAACACCCGGTCGGCAACGGCGATGCAGTCGTCTCCGGACAGCCGGAGGATGCCGATGGCGCTGACAACGTTTCCGGTGGAAACGGCGGCAATGGTGTGGGACATATCAGTTCTCCTTATCCAAAAAAGCCAGAGGGTCCCCCTGGTCCGCAATAAAGTGCATCAGCATATAGGCGCACATAATGGCAACATTTTCCTCTTTCAGAATGCGCTTGCATTCCTGGCGATCGGCGATGATCACCTGAATCTCCTCGCTGGCCTCCTCGTGGCAGCTGGTGGGCGTGCCGGAGCAGTAGCCGAAAACAGTGCCGCAGCTCTCGTCGGTCATGCCGATGGTGGTGAAAAAGGGGCGGGAATAGCTGCCACCTTCCTTTGGGGTGAAGGTGAGGCCTGTTTCCTCGTACATCTCCCGAACCCCGGCGGACAGCAGATCCTCTCCCGGCTCCACCAGCCCCGCGGGGAATTCATATACATAGCCGCCCAAAGGATAGCGATACTGACGGATCAGCACCACATGGTCCTTCGCCTCCCCATAGACTCCGAAGAGGACCACGCCGTCCGGAGAATTCTCTCCGGTAACGGCCTTCAAGTCGGAAACCCCTTTGGCCCGGGAGGCCATGTAATAGGGCGCATGCCCCCCGTCCCGGTGGATGGCTTCCAATTCGTAGAAGTTCAGATGGGGATTGTCCGTCTTTTTCTCAATGTGTCCGATGCTGCTCATAGCCTTACCTCTCAGATGAATTTACACAATCATAGCACCATGAGAATAAAAAAGCAAGATATGGGTATGCTTTCCTGGGGTGAAAGTATGACGGACGGAGAAATTCGGGATATTTTTGGAGACACGGAGGACCTGATCGCCCGGGAAATCCACTGCGGCGGGTTCCTGCTTCATGCCTACGCCATTGACGGTATGGTGTCCGGCAGCGAAATGTCGGAGTTTATTTTAAAGCCCATCTCGGAAAACCTCCGGGGGAATACCATGGAGGAGCTGTACACGGCGGCTCTGGGAGGCGCGGTGTATAACAGCGTGGCGGATGCCTGCGACAGCCTCCAGACCCTGGCAGGCAAGCTGGTTAACGGCTTCTGCGTGGTGCTGTTTCCGGAATCGGGGGCAATCGCCTTCGAAATCAAATCCGGAACCCGCCGTTCTCCCTCGCCCCCGGAGGTGGAGAACACTGTTAAGGGTCCCAAGGATGCCTTTGTGGAAACCGTTCGCATCAATACCAGCCTGATTCGCCGACATCTCCGGACCCCGGAGCTGCGGTTTACGGGGTTGACCGTGGGAAAAAGAAGCATGACCCACGTCAGCATCGTGTGGCTCCGGGACATCACCAGCCCGTCGCTGGTCGCCAGAATGGAAGAAAGGGTCAGGTCCATCGACATCGACGGCCTGCTGTCCCCCGGGGCGGTGGAGGAATACATCACCGGCTCCCGGGCCACCGCCTTTCCTCTGATGCAGTATACCGAGCGGGCGGATACCTTCGCCCAGGGCCTGCTGGATGGTCGGGTGGGGCTACTGGTGGATGGGCTGCCCCTGGGGTATCTGGCCCCGGCGGATCTGGGCTATCTCATGGAAAGCCAGGAGGACCGAAGCCGGGACTATGTCTCCGCCTCCTGTGTCCGCATCCTGCGCTACTGCGCCATGGTCCTCAGCCTGCTGCTGCCCGGGTTTTACATCGCCCTGGCGGTATTTCAGCAGGAGATGATCCCCCTGCCCCTGCTGCGCTCCATCATCGAAAGCAAGGAGAACGTGCCCTTTTCCACCACGCTGGAGGTTCTTGGCCTGCTGATCGCCTTTGAGCTGCTCCAGGAATCCGGAATCCATCTGCCCCAGGCCATTGGTCAGTCCGTATCCACCATTGGCGGCATTGTGGTAGGCACCGCGGCGGTGGAGGCGGGGCTGATCTCCCCGGCGGCGCTGATTGTGGTGAGCATTGCGGGGGTCAGCGGGTTTGTGCTGCCCAACCGGGATCTGGCGGAGGCTGTCCGGGTGTGGCGGTTTGGGATTGCGGTTCTGGGAGCGGCGGCGGGACTCTTTGGCGTAACGGTGGGACTTCTGATTCTGCTGATTCACCTGTCCGGCCTGACCTGCCTGGAGGTGCCCTACCTGGCCCCCTTCAGTGAAGGGGAGGACTTTGGAATTCTCCGTCTGCGGCTGAAGTTCCGGAAATTCCGGAATGGGAAGCTGCATCCCCAGGATGAGAGGAATCAGAAATGAGACGCTGGATTGTCTATGCCCTTGTGGTGGCCCTGGTGCTTTTGCTTTCCCCGGTGGAGAAAACCGATGTGGGAGAGCTGAAGCCGGTGGAGCTTCTCTATATCTGCTATGAAGAAAGCGGAAGGCTGTCCGTGGAAACGGATACCGGGGATCTGGGAACGGGAGGAACCTTGGAGGAAGCGCTGCTGGATTTGAAGCAGAGCGCCTCCGGCAATATCTTCCTGGATACGGCGGATTACCTGATTCTGGGTGAGAACGCGGTTTCCCAGCTGCCCCGGCTCTGGGAGCTTCTGCGCCCGGCGACCCAGGTGTGCCTGGGTACAGGCGTCCGGGAGGATACGGCGAAATACCTGGCAGCCCACCAACCGGGCGTAACCTTAAATGATATCCGTTCCGGCTGGCGGGCAATGCCGGAGCTGAAATGGGCAGAGGAGCGATACCGCATTGAATAAGAATCCGATTTCTGACCGGCAAAGGGCGGTCTGGTCTTTGGCTGCGTTGGCGGTGCCGCTGGCAAAGACGACGTCCAGTGGCTCCTGGCCCGGGGTGATGCTCCTGGGGAGCATTACCCTGGTAATTGGCTGGTGGCTGGCCCGATACCGGAGGGAGCAAAAGCCCTGGCTGGAGATCCTGCAAGGCTTGTGGGCCAGCGTGGTGGTCAGTGAGCTGCTGTACTGGAGCCAGGACTGCTGGCCCGGTCATCGGGATACCAAGGCGGCGGCGCTGATTATGCTGGCCCTGTGTATCTGGTCGGCCTGCAAGGAACGGCAGCGTGCCGCGAGGGTGGGATGTATGCTGATCTGGCCTGTGGGAATGCTGCTGGGCCTGATTCTGCTACCGGCCTTGCCGGAGATCAAGCCTGCAAACTTATGTCCCCAATGGCAGATGCCGGATGCGGCGCTGGTGACAATCCTCCTTCTGACAACCCTCTATCGGGAGCCGGGGAAGAAGCCGGGGGCCAGGTTGCCAATAGGCCTTCTGAGCTTTGGAATTCTCGTATCGGTGATTACCGCGGGGGTGCTGTCACCCCATGTCAGCAGCGTTACAGACAATGGCGTGTATGAACTGAGCAGAAGCGTATCCTTTTTCCGTTCCTCCCAGCGGCTGGAAAGCCTTGCGGCAGTGGGAATGACATTGGGGTATTTCGGGACAATCAGCTACCTGCTCTCCCTGCCGGAGAAGACGGAGAATCGGGGGAGAATGGTACTTGCCTATGGGGTGCTGGGGGGTCTATTGTACCTGATGGACATTCGTCTGGACAGCCGGATCACAGCCATTGGAAGCATCCTGATCTGGGCAATTCTTCCATCCCTGTGCGGCGTCAAAAAATTTTTCCAAAAACAGACAAAATCCGCTTGACAAAGGGAGAAGGGTGTGCTAATATATGCAAGCTGTCCGCGAGAGCGGGTAGCGGCCCATAGAAGACCGCA
>CAYRDE010000105.1:0-6743 GCA_964422935.1 uncultured Oscillospiraceae bacterium
CGTACCGTTTCCAAGACCGAGAAGATCTTCTTCCCCATCGTGGTCGTGATCTTCGTGGCCCTGCTGCTGCCTGACTCCGCTCCTCTGATCGGCTGCCTGATGCTGGGTAACCTGTTCAAGGAAACCGGTGTTACCGACCGCCTCAGCGACACCGTGCAGAACGCCCTGATGAACATCGTCACCATTCTGCTGTCCACCGCTGTGGGCGCTACCATGGTCGGCTCCACCTTCCTGACTGCCAGCACCCTGAAGATTGTGGTCCTGGGCGTGGTCGCCTTTGGCATCTCCACCGCCGGCGGTCTGCTGGGCGGCAACATCATGTGCAAGGCTACCGGTGGCAAGGTCAACCCCCTCATCGGCTCCGCCGGTGTGTCCGCCGTGCCTATGGCGGCCCGTGTTGCCAACGTCCAGGGACAGAAGGCCAACCCCTCCAACTTCCTGCTGATGCACGCCATGGGCCCCAACGTGGCTGGCGTCATCGGCTCCGCCATCGCCGCAGGCTTCCTGCTGAGCGTGTTCGGTTAATCGAAAAGCGTAAGAAGCCCTCCCGCAGAGCGGGAGGGCTTTTGCGATTGTATCAGGGCTGCTTTCCCGCCAAGCGTTGCTTACAGGCGTATTCGTAGGCCAGCTTATAATCTCCAAGTTCCCGGTAGCAGACCTCCAGAAGGGAAAAAACCTGGGGATAGGCCTGCTCCGCCCTGCGAAGAAACGCTGCTGCCCGACCATAGTCTCTGCCTTCCAGGCAGGCCCGCCCCCGGAGATAGCAGAATTCCGGGCTGCTCTGGTTCTCCGCTGCGTCCAGCAGCCGGGCGGCTCTCTCCGGATTGCCGCCATCCAGAGCCTCCCGGGCACGGAGAAGAAGCTCCTCGTCCAGGCTGGGAAGCGCCTCACTGACCCTCTGACCCCGAATCCGGCCCAGAAGCAGCAGACGCCGCCGCTGAAGCTCTGACCCGCAGTAGGCGGTTTCCTCTGCACCGGCCTTTTCCAGAAGGGTCAGAGCATAGCCGGTGCGGCCCTCTGCCAGGGCAATTTGGGCGGCATCCATTTGACACAGGGCCAGAAGAAGCCCTTTCTCCCGGTCGAAGATCTCGTCAGGGGCCTGATAATTTTCCAGCATCAAGGCCGCCCCCGCCGGATCGCCGCTGTCATAGAGCCGACGGGCGGAGACCATCACCTCCAGGTTGGGAGAAAGAATCGGGGTATCTTCCAAAAAGAAGCTTACCGGCTTTCCCAGCCGGGCTGCCAGGTATTGAAGGGTTTTCATCGAGGGGCGGGCAGTGCCATGCTCAATCTGGGACAGCATGTTTCGGGTGATCTCCTCCCCGCAAAGCTGCCGCTGACTGAATCCGGCATCCAAACGGGCCTGCCTCAGTTTTTCCCCCAGCTCCATCGGCGCGCCTCCTCTCAAAAATACAGTGTGTCTGCCGGAAAGACGGATCAATATGGGAATATCTTACCACAAAAAAGGTACAATGGCTACTGTTACAAAAAATTCATTTGCTATTTTCTCTGTTATGGTTTATAACAATAGTAGTTGTGCGCAAAAGAGTCCGGGTGAGCCTTCTCCCCGGGCTTTTGAAGAAAGATGGAAATAAGAGGAACGGAGCGTTAATATGGACATTCGAAATCCAGGTCAACTGAAACAATTTGCCGGGGAGCGGCTGGACCAGGCCCGGGATCAGAGGAAAATCGTACTGATTTACGCCGGAAGCCTTGCCGCCATGGCAGTGCTGATGGCCCTGATCCAATTCCTGCTGGACACACAGATCAACAAAACCGGCGGCCTGGGCAGCATGGGGACCCGTAGCATTCTCTCCACCATCCAGCAGGTGCTGCCTGTCCTGGAGATGGTGGTTTCCATCTGCCTGAGTGTGGGATACCTGGCCTCCATGCTCCGGGTGGCCCGGGGACAGTATGCCTCTCCCCAAACCCTGCGCCTGGGCTTTGACCGGTTTTGGGTTCTGCTCCGCAAGACCCTGCTGGAAGGACTGATTTACCTGGGGGCCGCCATTGTTTCCATGTACGTCTCCATGTTTTTCTATATGGTCACCCCGCTGTCCCGAAACTTACTGTCTGTACTGACGCCCCTGATCAATGAAAGCACCCTCCTCGACCCCGTCAGCCTTCTCAGTGATCCCCAGGTCTTCGACCAGGTCATCGGTGCCATGGTGCCCTACTTTGTGCTGTTCCTGGTGGTCTTCTGCCTGGTGTTTATTCCCATCGCCTACCGGTATCGGATGGCGGACTACGTCCTCATTGACCACCCGGAGAAGGGCGCTCTTGCCATCCTTCGGGAAAGCCGGAAAATGATGCGGGGCAATTGCCTGAACCTGCTGCGGGTGGACCTGAGCCTGTGGTGGTACTATGGGGCCATCGTGCTGGTCACCGTTATTGGCTATGGGGATGTGATCCTTTCTCTGGTGGGCGTCACCCTCCCTTGGTCGGAGGATGCCGTGTACTATCTCTTCTTTGGGGTGTATCGGCTTTTACAGCTGGGATTGTGTGTCTGGCTGCGCAACCGGGTGGAGACCACCTATGCCCTCGCCTACGACGCCATCCGTCCCAAGGAAACGCAAAACGGGGCGGTGCTGGGAAATATCTTCCAGATGTAAGGAAGGGAAGCTTATGAAAAACGAAAGAGTGGGTTATCTCATCGCGGCTATCTTGTTTGCGATCCTTGCAATCGGGTATACGGTGGTGAGCGTTCTCGATTTTTACTACGGATATACGCCCGGGTATTTAACCGCCCTGCATATTCTTACGGACATTGTCTTCTATCTTGCAGCCGCTGTTAACTGGGGACGATACAGAAAGGTTTAACGTCCTGCTGATAAAAAGTCTGCCACCCGAAACCTGTCAGGTTTCGGGTGGCAGTTTTTCATGGAAGGAATCAATACTGGGTGGGCTGAATGTGCCAGATTTCCTCGGCGTACTGACCAATGGTACGATCGGAGGAGAACTTGGCGGCAGAGGCCACGTTCTGGAGGCACTTCCGACCGAAGGCCATCCGGTCCCTATACTCATAGTTGGCACGGAGCTTGGTGTCCAGGTAGGAAGCGTAGTCCAGCAGCACATAGTAGTGGTCGGCAATGTGCCAGTTGGTGCCGTCCAGGAGAGCGTGGAACAGTTCCTGCTGATCCCCGTCGGTGGGTACGGTGCCGTCCACCAGGGTGTTGATGGCACGGCGTAGGTCGGCGTTGGTATCGTAGATGCCCCGGGCGTGGTAGGTGGGAGTCGCCTCGTTGATCTGCTCCACGGTGTGACCGAAGATATACTCGTTTTCGTTGCCGGCTTCCTGGGCGATTTCCACATTGGCGCCGTCCAGGGTGCCCAGGGTCACAGCGCCGTTGAGCATCAGCTTCATGTTGCCGGTGCCGGAGGCTTCCTTACCGGCAGGGGAAATCTGCTCGGAAATATCGGCGGCAGGGATGATATGCTCGGCATAGGAGCAGTTGTAGTTCTGAACGAAGACCACCTTCAGCTTGTCGCTGACTGCGGGGTCGTTGTTGATCATCTTGGCAATCCGGTTAATGTAGCGGATGATGGCTTTGGCCCGGGCATAACCGGGGGCGGACTTGGCGCCGAAGATGAATGCGGTGGGATAGAAGTCCGGCAGACGGCCTTCCTTCAGACGGAAGTAGATGTCCACAATGGACAGCGCGTTCATCAGCTGCCGCTTATACTCGTGAAGACGCTTGACCTGTACGTCAAACAGGAAGTCGGGGTTCAGCTGGATGCCCTCGTTCTTTTCGATGACGGCGCACAGCTGCTCCTTCTTCTGACGCTTGATGTCATTGAACCGAGTTACCAGCTCGTCGTCAATCTGGGGCTTCAGATTGTTCAGCAGCTCCATGTTCTTCAGGAAGTCGCCGCCCACCTTTTCCCGGATCAGGCCGGTAAGCTCAGGATTGCACAGGCCGATCCAGCGGCGGGGGGTGATGCCGTTGGTCTTATTCTGGAAGCGCTCGGGATAGGCGTGATACCAATCCTTGAAGCAGTCGTCCTTCAGGATCTGGGAGTGAATCTCCGCAACGCCGTTGACGTAGGAGCCTACATAAATGCTCAGGTTTGCCATATGGGCGGTGTTGTCCTTGACAATGTACAGCTCGGGGTGCTCCCAGCGAAGCTTCTGGTCAATGCGGCAGATGATATCCACAATCTCCGGCACCACGGACCGCATCAGGTCCAGGGGCCACTTCTCCAGGGCCTCGCTGAGGACGGTGTGGTTGGTGTAGGAGAAGGTCTTCTGGGCTACGTTGAAGGCGTCATCGAAGCCCATGCCCTCGTTCATCAGCAGCCGGATCAGCTCGGGGATGGACATGGCGGGATGGGTGTCGTTGAGCTGCACGGCGTAGAACTCGGCGAACCGGCTCAGATCGCTGCCGTGGGCGCTCTTGAAGGTGCGCAGCATATCCTGGAGGGAGGCGGAGGACAGCACATACTGCTGCTTAATGCGCAGACGCTTGCCTTCCCAGGTGGAGTCATTGGGGTAGAGAACACGGGTAATATCCTCGGCCTTGTTCTTGGCGTCCAGGGCCCGGAGGTAGTCCTGGTTGTTAAAGGCATTGAAGTCCAGCTCCTGCTCGGCTTCGCACTGCCACAGGCGGAGGGTGCCCACATTCTGGGTGTCATAGCCGATGATAGGCACATCATAGGGAACAGCCAGCACGGTATGATCCGGGAACTTGATCTTCACGGTGTGGTTATACCGGCGGTAAGACCAGGGATCGCCGAACTTGGTCCAGTCATCGGCCTTCTCTACCTGGCTGCCGTTCTCGTCGAAGCTCTGCTTGAACAGGCCGAACTTGTAACGCAGGCCATAGCCGGACAGGGGGATGTTGGTGGAAGCGGCGGAATCCAGGAAGCAGGCAGCCAGACGGCCCAGACCGCCGTTGCCCAAAGCATCGTCCTCGATGTCCTCCAGCACAGCCAGATCCACGCCCCGCTGGGCAAACAGCTCCTTCATTTCGTCCAGAATGCCCAGGTTAAAGAGGTTAGAGTAAACCAAACGACCGATCAGGTATTCGGCGGAGATATAGTATGCCTTCCGCTCATGCATACGGGCCTTTTTGGAATGGCTCCAATTATCGGAAATGGCCATCATCACAGCCTGACCCAAGGCTTCGTGAAGCTCCTGAGGGGTTGCCTCCTTCAGGCTCACATCGTAGGTGTACTTCAGCTGAGCTTCCGTCCACCGCAGGATATTGTGACAATTCAGATTCATATTCGTTCTCCATTCTTAAAGCGGCGAGCCGCTGTTACTTGACTGCGTCGGCCTGAATCCGGGCTGCCGGGTCCTGAAAAAGGTCAGGACAGAAGCCGACTGAATTCGACAATGAGAAACGTTTCCAGCAATTGCTTCCCACACGAATATAAGTTTATTCAATTTTTTGATTTTGTCAAGCAAAACAGGTCGAAAATCCAGGTTGGTTTCATAATTTTGGCAGAATGTTCAGATTTTACCCATTTCCTCCCGGAGATATTCCCCGGGGTGTACAAGAAAAAAGAAAGACGAAAACGTGCTTCTTTTATCCGGCTACGGTGCCTGTCTGATTGGTGACAGATTTCGATGTAAAAAAAAGAAAATAGGTATTGAAAAAATTACATTCAGATTATATTATATATATGTTGAATGGCGGCGGGTCGGGTTTCACGGAGGACAGCCGTACCATTGGAAGAAAAGGGTGTAAGCGGGAGCTCCCCAACCAGCTTATGCCGGATTTTGCGTTTCTCCATAGGAACGGAAGGGTGTTTCCAATCGGGAGGACCTTTGAAAATCGAATAGAAGCAGGGAAAAAGTTGCGAAAGGGTAGCGATAATGTCGAAAAACGACGGATTGTGACGAGCGATTTTGTCGGTTTTTTCTTGCAATATCACCAATTTCGTGATATGCTTTATCTGTCGCAAGCGGTAAATCGTCCGCTTGGCTTTGGGGAAAAATTTACATGACAGGAGAGGAATGTATGGAACAGGCAACTACTGTATTCATTGCTGACGGTGCGGAGGATTTTTGTGCCAGCCTTACGGCGGCGCTGCAGCGTGCCGACGGTTTTCGTGTTGTAGGGACGGCTGGCGATGGAGAACAGGCGATCCGTATGATCGAGGAGAGGAAGCCGGATGTGCTTGTGCTGGATATGATGCTGGCGAAGAAGGACGGCCTTTCCGTTTTGAAGGCCATTTCCGGGATGGAGCATAAGCCCATAACCCTGGCTACCTCCGCTTTTATTTCTCAGTATATATCCACGGCAGCGAGCAATTTAGGCGTCCGGTATATGATGCTGAAGCCTTGTGACTTAACGGCGCTGGTGGAGCGGCTGACGGAGATTCAGGGTGGGGAGACCCTGCGGTTCCCGGCACAGCGCCGCCCGGATAAGGCGGACATTGAGTCCATGGTCACCGGCATTATCCATGAGATTGGCGTACCTGCCCATATTAAGGGCTATCAATATCTGCGGGAGGCCATCATCATTGCGGTGAACGACATGGATGTGATTAACGCCATCACCAAGGTTTTATACCCCCAGGTGGCGAAGACCTTCGGCACCACCCCCAGCCGGGTAGAGCGTGCCATCCGCCACGCCATTGAGGTTGCCTGGGATCGGGGAGACCTGGACACCTTGCAGCGGTTCTTCGGCTATACCGTCAGCAACACCAAGGGAAAGCCCACCAACTCTGAGTTCATTGCGCTGATCGCAGACAAGCTCCAGCTTCAGCTCAAGGGCTCCAACGTGGCCCAGTTCTGA
>CAYRDE010000106.1:0-6710 GCA_964422935.1 uncultured Oscillospiraceae bacterium
GGACAACACCGGCGTCCATCCCGAGTCCTACGCCGCCGCCAAGGCCCTGCTGAATCTGCTGGGCTGCAAAAAGGGGGATGATCTTTCCTCCCTCACCGCCAGGCTGGAAGCCTATGGATTACAAAAGGCTGCCGAGGAATGTGCCGTGGGCGAGCCTACTCTGCTGGACATTGCCAGGGAGCTGAGCAAGCCCGGTCGGGACCCCCGGGACGAGCTGCCCGCTCCCATCCTTCGCAAGGACGTACTGGAAATGAAGGACCTGCAGCCGGGAATGGAGCTGACGGGAACGGTACGCAATGTCATTGACTTCGGTGTCTTCGTGGACATCGGCGTCCACCAGGATGGCCTGGTGCATATCTCCGAGGTCTGCAATCGCCGCCTCCGCCATCCCAGCGAGGTGGTAAAGGTTGGCGATGTGGTGAAGGTCGTGGTGCTGAGCGTGGACGAAAAGCGCAAGCGCATCAGTCTGTCCATGAAACAGGTAAAGGAGCAGCTATGAATAAAAAGCAAAAAAGATCTCTCAGCCTCCTGATCGGGCTGATTCTGGGCGCTCTGGCGGATATCTGGCTTCGCCTGGTCAGCGGGGACGAGGGAAATCTTCTGGTACACTCGGTGGTCTTCCTGGGCGCCGGCCTGATTTCCGCCGGAATTGTCTACGGACTTCTCTCCCTGTGGGACCTCTGGCTCAATCGGAAATAATCGAATCACGCGGCGTTTCCCTTTTGGGAAACGCCGCCTTTATTTGCCTTTAAGTAAAATATATTTATTTTTATGTCATTTATACTTGATATTCAGGCCGGTATATGCTACTATACGTTCAGAGGTGATGCATATGGCTAAGAACCTGTCCGTCAAGGTCGCCCGGGTGCAGAAGGACATGACCCAGAAGGAACTGGCTGCCGCCGTGGGCGTATCCCGTCAGACCATTAACGCCATTGAGCAAGGGGAATATAACCCCACCATTAAGCTGTGCCGGGCCATCTGCCGGGCGCTAAACAAAACACTGGACGAACTATTCTGGGAGGATGAAGAACATGAAGAAATGGAAAAATAACTTAGACGAAATGCAGGAGCAGAACCTGATGAAGCTGGAGCACAACACCTGCTGGCTGGGCTACTGGTTGCTTGTCATAGCGATTCTGGTGCAACTGATCATGACCGGCTCCACGGAATCTGTCAAGGGAGAGCTGGTTGTACTGGTGATTTTGTGCCTATATCTGGTCATTGGCTGTCTGCGTCTGGGCATCTGGGACCGACATATGAAAGCCAATTGGAAGACCAATCTGCTGGTAAGCCCCATTCCGGGCATTATCGTGGGACTTGTGGGTGTGATCACCAGCATTCGTAACTTCGGTTACTACGGCTTTTCTACATTGGCACTCATCTTTGCCCTGCCCTTCTTCTTCACCACCGTTCTCACCTTTGCGCTTTTGAGCCTGAGCACCGCCATCTACCGCAAGCGGAGGGAAAAGCTGGAGCAGGAATAAACGTAAAAGTCGGGAAGTTCTCACTTCCCGGCTTTTCTTATGAAGGCACCTGCCTCTCAGTCACGTTCCTGGATTCCTTGCACTTCTCCGCAGGTGCAAATGTATACATTCTCCGCTTCAAGTAATGCTTTTTGTAAAAGCTGCTTTGCCTCTTCGGGTGAGGCATCAATTGCTTTTGATGCTGCATTGCAGATAATGTAGTACATTTTCTGATAGTCAGCCATACTTTCACCCCCAAACCATAGTATAAAACATTTTTCGTCATCACGCAAGTGCGTATACGAAATTGCGTATAAAAGAATACTATCATTTCTGAGGTGATAGTATGGCTGTTAAAGATACAGTAGTGCAGCGCTTTCGGGAGTTATGCAAACAGCAGGGCATCAAGCCCAACGAGCTGGCAGCACGGGCAGGAGTTACGCCATCCACAGTGTACAGTATGCTGGATGAACGCAGACGGGATGTCTCCATTGTCACCATCAAAAAGCTGTGTGACGGGCTGGAAATCTCCCTGGGAGATTTCTTCTCCACGCCGGAATTTGATGCGCTGGAACAGGAAATACTATAAACAGTTTACGAAATCTTAACATCCGCAGGGGCGCTTCCATAGGGAGTGTCCCTTTCCTGTGCTTGACTTTAAGCCGTATGCGTTGTATAATTTAGTGAGATTTTCTCGAAACGGAGTACTTTCTATGAAAAAAGCAACCAGAATATTGGTGCCATTGCTGCTGGTGGTTTTCATCATTGCCTGCATCGGCTGGTATCTTTTCACTTATGACCGCGCCTTCACCCGGGATACCCTGCTGACCCAGGCCCGCTATCAGGACGCCCACGGCAACTCCCGTCTCTCCTCCTGGTTCTACAACATGGCTTACAGCTTTTCCGGCAAGGACGAGGATGTGGCGATTGAGCTTGCCAATCAGTATAAGGCCGACGGGAACTACACCAAAGCCGAGTATACCCTCACCAGCGCCATCAACAGCCGGGCCAGTGTGGAGCTGTATACCGCTCTGTGCAGAACCTACGTTGAACAGGATAAGCTTCTGGACGCCATGAATATGCTCGATAACATCGCGGACCCCGCCATCAAGTCCGCTCTGGACGCCAAGCGTCCCAGCGCTCCCCTGGCGGATAAGGAGCCTGGCTACTACAGCCAGTATATCGAGGTTCAGCTCAACTCCACGGGCACCATTCTCTACACCACCGACGGAGAGTTCCCCTCTACCAAAGGCCCCCTCTATACCTCTCCCATTCAGCTCAGCGCCGGTGAAACCACCATTTACGCCATTTCCGTAAATAACGATGGCCTTGTCAGCTCCACCACCGTCCTGGGCTACACTGTTACCGGCGTGATTGAAGAGGTCTTCTTCTCCGATGAGGCCATGGCTGCCGCCATCCGGGACGCCATTCAGGCCGACGCCGATGACCGGATCTACACCAACCAGCTCTGGGAGGTTACGGAATTTACCGTCCCGGAGGGCGTAAAGAATTATGAGGACCTGAAGCTTTTGCCCTATCTGAAAACACTGACCATCCACGGTCAGACCATGGATTCTCTGGAGGATCTTGCCTCCCTCACCCAGCTGGAAACTGTGGATTTTACAAGCTGCCGCTTCCCCGCCGAGTCCCTTACCGTGCTGGCAGCGCTTCCCTCTCTGACGGACCTGACGCTGAACGACTGCGCCCTGAGTACCATTGAAGGTCTGAACGGCGCTCCCAGCCTCAAGGTTCTGAATCTGAGCAACAATACCATCCGGAACCTGGAGGTTCTGACCCCCATGGCAAATCTGAGAGAGCTGATCCTGCAGCATAACGCGGCAACCAGTCTCTCCGCCCTCAAGGGGCTGACCTCTCTGGAAAAGCTGGATGTTTCCTATAACGCGGTGACGTCCCTCTCCCCCCTGTCCTCCTGCGTCAAGCTGAACTGGCTGGGAGCGGACCACAATCAGATTTCGGAGCTTACGGGTGTATCCTCCCTGCCTCTGCTGCAGCATCTGTCTCTGGACAGCAACACCATCACGGATGTTTCCGGTCTCGCCAACTGTACCGAGCTGACAGAACTGAGCTTTGCGGAAAACACGGTTGCGGATATCACAGCCCTCAATACGCTGACAAAACTGGAGGTCTTCGACTTCTCCTCCAATCAGGTGACGGAGCTTCCCGCCTGGCCTGACAGTTCTGCCCTGCGGATGATCACCGGCTCTCACAACGCTCTGACCACCATCGATTCTCTGAGCAACCTGCAATCCCTGACCAATGTCAACATGGATTATAACGAGCTTACGAATATCGACGCCCTGGCAAATAATTACTGTCTGGTGAGTGTCAACGTGTTTGGCAACGCCATTGCGGATGTGTCCGCCCTTCGGGAACATGATATCATCGTCAACTACGATCCTACAGCGGCATGATCCAAGCAATCCCCCCGCTTCGGCGGGGGGATTTTTTGCCTTCCCGCGCTTCTTTCCGACAATCCCGGTTTTTCCCCCTTTACACATTTTCAAAACCATAGTATAATCCATTGGAATAAACAAATGGAGGAAACCTTAAATGAAGAAGCTATCCCTTTTCCTGATCGCCGCTCTGCTGATCACCGCACTGACTGGCTGCGCCGGAACGACCGTTGTGGTAGGTAACTGCACCTGCCCCACGGACGCGCACACTGCTCCGGCCCAGGTCCCCGATAATACTGCCGCCCCCGTGGAAACCTCTGCTCCCGCGCAGACCAATGCCCCTGCCACCGGCGCTTTGAAAACCGGCCTTGCCATCATTGCCGACCTCAGCGACTGCACCAATGCCAGCGAAGGCAGCGATGGTCAGATTAAGTTTGACGTAAACTTCGCCGCCGTAACCCTGGACGAAAACGGCGTAATCGTTAGCTGCCTTCTTGACAGTCTGGGCGCTTCCGCAACCTTCGATAGCAAGGGCAATCTCACTTCCGATGTAAACGCCCCTGTGAAGACCAAGAATGAGCTGGGCGAAAGCTACGGTATGAAAGCCTACGCCGGTTCTCAGTATGAGTGGAACGAGCAGGCCGCTGCCCTGGCCCAGTACGCCGTGGGCAAAACCGTTGAAGAGCTGAAAAACGGGGCTGTGGACGAAACCGGTCATGCTGCCGACGCCGATCTTGCCACCACTGCCACCATCTATATCGGCGGCTATGTCTCCGCCATTGAGAAGGCCGCCGCCAACGCCGAATCTCTGGGCGCTTCCGCGGGCGACAAACTGAAACTTGCTGTTATCCCCTCTCTGTCCAAGACCATTCTGCCCTTTGAAGGCAACGACGGCACTGTCCAGCTTGACTGCGACGTGGCAGCCGTCACCGTAAACAGCGGCGTCATTACCTCCTGCTATATTGACAGCCTCCAGGCCAAGGTCAACTTCAATGCCTCCGGCACAGTCACCTCTGATGTCACTGACGGCGCCCAGACCAAGAACGAGCTGGGTGAAAAATACGGCATGAAGGCCTATGCCGGTTCTGCCTTCGAGTGGAACGAGCAGGCCGCAAACTTCGCCGCTTATGTGACCGGAAAGACCGCCGACCAGGTTGCCGGCATTGCCGTTAACGAGAAGACCGCTCCCACCGATGCGGATCTGGCTTCCGGCGTTACCATTGCCATCGGCGGCTTCCAGGCCCTCATCGCCAAAGCCATGGCTTAATGAAAAAACAGCTTTTTGCCCTGCTGCTGATCGCCTGCCTTCTTGTGGGCTGCGCCCCCAGGCAGGCGTCACAAAAGCAGTATTCCGCCACCTTCCTGGAGCTGTTCGATACCGTCACCACCGTGGTGGGAAAGGCCGACAGTGAGGAGGCCTTTACCGAAACGGCCCAGGCAGTGCGGGACGCTCTGCTTCCCTACCATCAGCTGTTCGACATTTACAACGATTATGAGGGCATCCATAATTTAAAAACCCTCAATGACCATGCCGCCCAGGAACCTGTAACGGTTGACCCCATCATCCTCCGGTTTCTGCAGGACTGCAAGGATTACGACGCCCTCACCGGCGGCAAGGTGAACGTCGCCATGGGCAGCGTCCTGAGCCTGTGGCATGAGGCCCGAACCGCTGGCATCGACGATCCCCAACACGCCAGGCTGCCGGATATGGCAGCTCTGGAGACAGCCGCGGCGCATATTTCCTTTGACAGCGTTATTCTTGACGAGGAAGCGGGAACCGTATTCTTTACCGATCCCCTGGTAAAACTGGATGCGGGAGCCGTAGCCAAAGGCTGGGCCGCCCAACGGGTGGCGGAGCAGGCCCCGGCAGGACTTCTGATCAGTGTGGGGGGCAATGTCTGCGCCACCGGTCCCAAGGACGAAAACGGGACTCCCTGGGTAGTGGGCGTGAATAACCCCAATGGCGGGAATTACCTCCACACCCTGAACATTACGAAGGGGAGCCTTGTCACCAGCGGTGACTACCAGCGCTATTACACCGTAGACGGTAAAATTTACCATCATATCATCGACCCGGAAACCAAAATGCCCTCCGCTTATTGGCGGTCCGTGACCATTTTGTGTCAGGATTCCGGCCTCGCCGATGCCCTGTCCACCGCCCTGTTTCTGCTCCCCCTGGAGGAGGGACAGGCCTTGCTGGACAAAACCGGAGCGGAAGCCATGTGGGTGGACGCCCAGAGGCAGGAATTTTTCAGTCCGGGCTTTACAGACTATCTTAGAACTTGAGAGGTGAAACCATGAAACACCTGTTTTTTGGTGGCATTCATCCCAAATACAACAAGGAAATGTCCACCACATCCCTGGATTTTTTGACCGTCACCCCCAAACAGGTGGTGATCCCCATGCAGCAGCACATCGGCGCTCCCTGTGTTCCCCTGGTCAAGGTGGGGGACCATGTTCTGCTGGGCCAGAAAATCGGCGACGGCGAGGGCCTGTGCGTACCTGTACACGCATCGGTTTCCGGCACCGTCTCCGCCATCGAACCCCGGCCCCATGTCAGTGGTCGGGAGGTCCTGGCTGTTGTCATTGACAATGATTTCCAGGACATCCCCTTCCCCCCTGCCCTTCCCGGGAAGGATGTAAAGGACTTAAGCGACGATGAAATTCTTCACGCCATCCGGGAGGCCGGACTTGTGGGCATGGGCGGCGCTGCCTTCCCTGGCTCTGTCAAGGCCATCTCTGCCATGGGCCATGTGGATACCCTCATTGCCAACGCCTGTGAGTGCGAGCCCTATATCACCGCCGACGATTCCCTCCTGCGCACCAAGCC
>CAYRDE010000107.1:0-6705 GCA_964422935.1 uncultured Oscillospiraceae bacterium
GCAGTAGAGGTTAAAAAGTCCTTGATTTATGCGGCTTTCAGAGCATGGAAAACACTTAGACGATATTTTATTTTTCTACCCTCGAAAATGGCGTTCTACTGCGTAACAAAAAGCAGAGAACCAACCACTAATGAAAGTGATGTGCTCTCTGCTCTTGCTTGCACCCTGTTTGTCAGCGTTGCTAATAAGTTGTTGTGAATACTTCCTTATCAACGTAAAACTAAGGTTTTCAGGCTTTTTATTGATCTCAGCTGGCGGCTTTTTCGCCCAGGGTGCGTTCCCGCATGTATGCTTTGGTGGGACCTTCCTCAAACCGAAGCACGCTGTGTATCATACCGTCGCCGAAGATATCCACCATATCGCCCCAGCTTTCCGCGGGACAGGTGCCGCCCTCTCCGATGGTCAGATCGGGAAGCATGGGAAGCAGGGTCAGCATCATCTGGGTCAGCTCCGATGTGGTCATGCTGGTGGTGATCAGCGGCATCACCTCGTCGGCAACATACTGCAGGAACCCGGGACCTCTTGTCTTCATCTTTGTTAGGATGCTCTCCACCAGCTTCCGCTGACGGGCCGTCCGGGTGATGTCGCTGTCATTGTCGCCATCCGCCTTCCGCATCCGGGCATAGCTCAGAGCCGTCATGCCGTTGAGCTTGTTAAGACCCGGCTCCACATCCTTGTACACCCAGAAATCATCCGCATTGAGGTAGTCCGCTTCCGCCTCCGTCAGCTCAATTTCCACGCCGCCCAGTTCATCCACAATCCGGATAAAGGCGTCGAAATCAACCTCAAAGTTATAGTCTACCTCTACACCGAAGTTACTGTAGAGCGTCATGTTGATAAACTCCATGGAGCTTGCCACACCGTCGCCGTAGTAAGACCCCAAATGGTAAACAGAGGTCAGCTTGATTCTGCCGAACTGCTTTCCCCGATAATCCGGCGGATGCACAAAGGAATCCCGGAGGAAGGAGGTCATGGTCACAGACTTTTCATAGGTGTTGATGGTGAACAGGATCATGGTATCGGCAAACCGCTCTGACTCTCCGTCTCTGGCAGCCTGGCCCACCACCAGGACGTTAATGTAATCGTCCCGGGACGCCACATGGGGCTGGGTAGGCGGCTCGGTGGTCTCCACCGTTTCCGTTGCTGTTGGTGCCGTGGTCGCCGCCATGGTATTTTCCGTATACTCTGTAGCAGGCTGGGTATAAACCACCTTGGGAACATCCACCTGGTTCATTTTTCCGAACATGGAGCGTGCATAAAGCATCGCTGCCGCAACCAGTCCCAGTACAATCACCAGGATAACGACGAGGACAATCACCACCGTTTTCCCAGCGCCGCGTTTCTTCTTCGGCTTCTTTCTTTCGTATTTACCGCTCATAGCTTATCTCCTACTGTAGTCGCTTTTTCCGCCAGACGGGCAGAATCGTAACGGGCTCAGTATAGCATATCTGTTCTTTAAATGCAACTGTTTTTCACCCTTTACGGGGATATCGGACAGAAAAAGGACGGACGCAGGTAAGCGTCCGTCCTCGTTATCCAATACTGCTCAGCGCAGACCTGCCTGCTTCAGCAGAGCGGGAACCTTGCTTTCCCAGCCCAGGGCCATGATGTGTACGCCCTGGCAGTAGGGCTTGCATTCCTTGATGATCCGGGCGGCAATCTCCACGCCGGTGATACCGGCCTTGGCCTTCTCCTTGTCGGCAGCAAGCTCCGCGATCATGTCGTCGGGAATGTGGATGCCGGCAACGTTCTTGTTCATAAACTTCGCCATACCGGCAGACTTGGGGATGACGATGCCCAGCTGGACCGGCTTACCGAACTGCTTTGCCTTTTCCATAAAGGCCATGAACTTCTCCGGCTCATAGACCGCCTGGGTCTGGAAGTAGTCGGCGCCAGCCATGACCTTGCGCTCCATCTTGGCAAGCTGGGCATCCACGCTGTCAGAGCAGGGGGATACCACCGCGCCCTTGGCAAACCTGGGAGGCTCGCCTACCAGCTCATTGCCGCCCAGGTCCACGCCCTTTTCCAGCTGGCACACCGTATGGATCAGGGACACGGAGTCCAGATCGAATACCGGCTTTGCGCCGGGATGGTCGCCCATCTTGGTGTGGTCGCCAGTCAGCAGCAGCAGGTTCTCAATACCCAGCATGGCGGCGCTGAGGAGGTCGGACTGGAGGGCAATGCGGTTCCGGTCCCGGCAGGTCATCTGGAAGATGGGGGTCAGGCCCTCATCCTTCAGCGCCTTACAGGTGGCGAGGGAGCCTAAGCGCATGACGGAGGACTGGTTGTCCGTCACGTTGACGGCGGAGATATCGCTTAAATATTCCTTGGCTTCTTCCAGAAGATGCTCGATGTGGATGCCTTTGGGAGGGCCGACTTCTGCAGTGACAACAAATTCGCCCTGATCAAATAATTCCGTAATTCTCATAATCCATTACTCCTGTCCTTTTTTAACATCGTCATCGGTGGCATAGTTTCTCACCTGGACAGGGCACTTCAGCGCGTCCAGACGGCCCACCATTTTCAGTCTCTTATAGATCCGCTCCCAGCCGCATTCCATGGAGGGGTCCACCTCGCACATGCCGTTCTTGGCGCCGCCGCACTGACCGTTGAGCAGGCTCTTGGAGCAGGCGGTGATGGGGCAGATGCCGCCGGTGAGGTTTAAGTAGCACTCGCCGCACTGCTTGCAGTCGTATTCCAGAGGGGTAACACCCTGGAAGCCGGGCAAGGGATAGGTATCGCAGCAGGCGTAGACCTTCTTGGGATAGAGATACTCGGAAACGGTCTGCACACCTACGCCGCAGGAGAACACCAGCACGGCGTCGGCGGCGTCGATCTCCGCCTTGTGCAGATCCAGACGCAGCTTCATGTTCTCGGGGTTGCAGATGTAGTCGGTGGTAAAGATGCCGGTAACCTTGCCGGCCGCTTGCAGCTCCTTCTGGAGGTCCTTTGCCTCCTGCTCCGGGAAGTGAACCTCCTTGCAGCCGTGGCAGTTGACGATGAAGACCTTTCCTTCCGCTAAGGAAAGGATCGTCTCCTTATTTTTCAGTTCCGTAATCAGCATATTATTTCATCCCCCTTACTGCCGCCTTACCGGCCTTAATCAGGCTGACCAGCGGGATCTTGGAGGAGCAAATGTATTCACAGCATCTGCACTCCATGCAGTCCATAATCTTTCTGTCCTTCAACGCCTGGGGATCGCCCAACAGCTTCGCAAAGTACAGAGGCTTCAGTTCCATGGGGCACACATCAACGCAGCGACCGCACTTGATGCACTCCACGGTCTCAGAGTGGTCGGTATCCACAGCAATGATGCCGTTGGAGCCCTTCATCATGGGCACATCCAGCGTGGTCTGGGGGAAGCCCATCATGGGGCCGCCGGCCTTGACGGTAACGTCATCGCCTACGATGCCACCGCAGTAGTCAATCAAATCCCTGACGCTGGTACCGATCTTCACAATGAAGTTGCCGGGCTTGGCAATGTGCTCGCCGGTGACAGTGGCAACGCGTTCGATCAAAGACATACCCGTTTGAATGGCATCGGCCACGGCCTTGGTGGTGGAGATGTTGGCAACCACACAGCCCACATCGGCAGGCAGACCGCCGGAGGGAACCATCTTGCCGGTAACACGCTTAATGAGCATCTTTTCAGCACCCTGAGGGTACTTCGTTCTCGCAACGCAGACCTCGATGCCCTCCACGTCGGCAACCTTGCTTTCCATCAGAGCAATGGCGTCTTCCTTGTTGTCCTCAATGACGATGACACCCCTGGGGGCATTCACCGCCTTCATCATAGCCTTCAAGCCATAGATGACGTCGTCCCCATAGTTCAGCAGAACCTGGTAGTCGGCAGTCAGGTAAGGCTCGCATTCGCAACCGTTCAGCAGGACCACATCGATGGGCTTGTTGGGCTTCAGCTTCACAGCCGTGGGGAACCCTGCACCGCCCATGCCGACGATACCTGCATTACGGACAATTTCAATGATTTCATCGGGAGTCAGCTTCTCCAGCTCATGGCCCTGAATGGATGCATCTACCACGTTCTTGCCGTCGGACTCAATAACAACCGACAGGCAGGTGCCCCGGTTGGCATGAGGACGATCTTCAATGGCTACAACCGTACCGCTGACAGAGCTATGTACAGGGGCGGAGATAAAGGCAGAAGGCTCGCCAATCTTCTGGCCTACCTTCACATAATCGCCTACAGCCACACAGGGGGTAGCAGGTGCGCCCAGGTGCATGGACATGGGAATCACAGCAACCTTGGGGTCCGCGAAACGGACCAGGCCGGCGTGCTCGCTGAGGTGCTTATTCTCTTCCGGATGGACGCCGCCGTAATAACCGGCAAACCGGCTGTCCCGGATGGAATCCACATATTCCTTGGTCTTCTTGAAGTTTACCTTGGCGTAGTCCCGGATCTGGACGGGCTGCTTCAGGAACTCCTCCAGACGGCCCTGGGCCTTCAGCCGCTGGTAGATCTTCTCCCAGGCGCAGTCCTTACCCGGGTCCACCTCGCACTTGCCGTCCTTGGCGCCGCCGCACTGACCGTTCAGCAGGCTCTTGGAGCAGTCCACAATGGGGCAGATGCCGCCGGTGATGTTTAAGTAGCACTGATCGCAGGCGTCGCAGGCCTTTTTCGTCAGAGCCATACCATGGTGACCGGTGTAGTTCAGGGAATTGCTGGCGGCATACACCGGCAGCGTTTCCTTTTCCAGGTCCGCCACAGTCTGGATGCCCAGGCCGCAGGCCGCTACCAGCACATGCTCCGTACCCTGGGGAATCCGGTCCTTCAGGGCCTTGATGGTTTGGGTTTTATTGCACAGGAAGTCCACCCGGGCGCTGCCTGTGACCGTCTTCCCCTGCTGAGAGGCAATCTTCACAAGGGCTTCGCAATCCCCTTCCTCTACAGAAGTGAATTCCTTAAAGCACTTGTTGCAGGCAATGATAAAGAGATTGTCCTTGCCTTCCAGCAGGGCATTCAGCTCTTGCGTTGCCTTTAGCCTATACTTCGTATAATTCTCCAATTGCTTACCTCCTTACATGACGCCCTTCTGGCCCGCCATAAGGGCAGTCGATTTAAAGCGCATATGGTTTCAGAATGTCAAACGGGCTGCCGGTTTCGGAAACCCGCAGTCCAATGGATACATTGGAAATGTATCCATCACTTTTCATTATACCAGTCTTTCCATAAAAAGCAACCAAAAATCCTGGCAAGCGACCATTCTTTCCGAAAGAAGCTTTTGGAAGCTTTCCGCTAACGGCTGCTGTTTTCCCCCTTCCATGCAAGATTGCCCCTCCGGTCAGGACCGAAGGGGCATGAAACCGTATTTTATTTTGAGAATTTCCCTGTGGGTTTTTTGGCAAGGACAACAACAAGGGCCACTGCCGCGCCGATGGCGCAGACCAGGGCGATGCCGCCAATCACCAGAATCCAGGGGAATTCCGCTTCCGCAGGCGTCGGCTCTCCCTCTGTCTTTTCTGCGCCGCACTGGGTGCAGGTGAAAACCACCGTTCCGTCGGATTGCTTCACGCCCTCGTTCCAGGTGTGGGGGCCTTCCTCCATCACCCGACCGCAGGTACACTGGAGCTGGTGGGTATTCTCGTCGTGGCTCCAGGTCGCTCCCTCATGGACGTGATTCAGCGGCGGCGCCAGCTCCTTTCCGCAGACAACGCAGATCTGAGGGTCCTCCTCGGTAGCCGGGTCCCCGGGCACATGGGCAATGTGGTCCCCCTCCTGTCCGCACAGGGTACATACCCCCCAATGGCACTCCTCGTCATACTGGAGGGTTTCCCCCATAATAGTGGGCGCTGTCCCTTTCATAGCCGCAGACGTTGCAGTCCGGATCACAGGGATTGTCATAGACATGCTCTTCAAAATCCTTCTTTTCGTCACAGCCCTCACAGGCATACCAGTGCCCGGTTTCGTCGGAGGTGTATTCCGTCTGGTATTTATGGACATGGCCCAGCTTCTTTGTCAGCAGATACCCGCAGGTCATGCAGATCTGGTCCTTATCCTCCGTTGCGGCGGGGCCGGGATAATGGGGCGCTTCGTCCACCTTGCCGCCGCACACACTGCACACATGCCAGTGACCGCTACTGTTCTTGGACCAGACCTTCCCGGGCTGATGGGTAATCTCCCGGGTCGCGCCGCAGAGATTGCAGGTCGGATCACAGGCGTTATCATAGGCATGGGACAGCTTTGCAAGGGTTTCCTTTTTTGTTTCCCCGCAGTCCTTACATTCCGTGATCACATAGCCTTCCGAGGTGCAGGTTGGCTGCACATTTTCCTTGACTGTCCAGGTGTGGGTATGGGGTGGCTTTTCATCGCCCTCGCCGCCCTGGTTGCCGCCTTCATTGCCCTGGTCGCCGCCTGTGCCGCCCTGGTTGCCGCTGCCTCCCTGACCGCCTGCGCCACCTTCGTTGCCGCTGCCACCCTGGTTACCCGATCCACCCTGGTTGCCCGCGCCGCCTTCGCCGCCGGAACCTTCTTCTTTGTCCTGGTTGTCCTGGCCCTCCTGACCATCACTCTCATCCGCAAGCGCTACGGCAAGCATTCCGCCTCTGTCGGCTTCCGTCACAAAGGCCGGGAAGGCAGCGGATACCAGAAGCAGCAGGCACAGCACCAGAGCCAGCATTTTACCTTTCATAAGAATCCCTCCTCGTATAATAAGTTATAAAGTTAATATTTCAGGTATCAGCAGGTTT
>CAYRDE010000108.1:0-1463 GCA_964422935.1 uncultured Oscillospiraceae bacterium
TGCGGTCTTCTATGGGCCGCTACCCGCTCTCGCGGACAGCTTGCATATATTAGCATATCAGAATCTTTTTGTCAATACCTTTTTTCTACTTTTTTCCTTTTTCTTTTCTGACGGTTTCTCTTCTTCCTTTCGGGCAGTTCTCATCCTTTTCCAGAGGCGTCACAGTTCCGTGTTCTCCCCCCATGCAAAAGCAATCAAGGGCTTTATGTTTTCTCTGGACGAATGATCATAAGAGGTATTCAAGGCCTTTGCCATAGCCTTCTCATATTCGGTTTTTTCCTTCTTCCCTTTCAGCATGGCGGCAAATGCTTTCAGCATCAGTTTATCCCTCAGAGGCATATTGTCATACCGCAGACCACTTTCCATATAGAAATGCGGAATCCTTGCTAGCTCCTCCTGGGTAAGATTATTCTTCCAGGCTTCATTTATCATGTCCGTTTCCGCAGCCGGGGTCGCACCGGTGGCAAAGACAATCAGCTTGTCGGCCCCACTTTCCGTAAACAGTTTCTTTGCCTGCCTGAGTCCGTCAACTGTTCCGGCATGGAACCGACCACCGAAAAGAATGAAAGAATACTTCCCCATTTTCCTGGCAGACATATCTTTCAGTTCCATTGCTTCACAGTCCAGTTCCTCCGCAATCCATCGGGCGTATTGCTTTGTAAACCCTGTAACACTTTTATAGACTATCAAAACCTTGTTATTCATGTTTCTGGCCCTCCCTTGCCGCTGCCAAAAATGCCTGACAGGCCTGCTCCTGCTGATGAAAGATTTCCTCCTCCGGAATGGACGAGGATGTGACCGAGAATATCGTTCCGATTCCAATGGTATAGATCAGCATGTTCAGGTGCAGCCACTTTGCCGCCTCCCGGGATATGCTCAGCGTTTCCGCGATTCCTTCTGCTACTGCCGGATTGGTTTCCATACGGTACAGATCATCCAGCGAAGAAACGCCGGTGCGCTCCTGAAACAGAAACAGCCTGAAAATCTGGGGTTCTTCCTTCGCAATTCGCACATAGGCATGGCCTGTACTCCGGAACAGGTCATCCGGATCAATGGCCTTTCCCACATATTCCTGAATAAATGTCCTTGCCTTCCGGGAAACATCCCGCCTAAGGCCCTCCATATTCTGGCAATAGCTGTAGATTGGCTGCACGGAGCACCCCAGCTTTTCCGAAATGGCTTTCACCGTGGCCTTCTCCATTCCCTCTTTCCGGGCAATGGCAAAGGCGGCATCCACCACCATTTCCTTTGTAATTCTCTGCTTTGGCATCACAGGCCCCTCTTTCATAAGCTAGTTATATAACAGTATTATATAACTTTGTAATATAAAAGTCAATATAAAATGAGGGCTGCCCTGAGACAGCCCTCACCAACTCTGACTTCTATTATTTCACATCATCCAGCAAGCCGTAGCCGCCGTCGTTTCTGCGATAAACCACAGCGAAGCAGCCGCCGTTATCCTC
>CAYRDE010000108.1:1473-6700 GCA_964422935.1 uncultured Oscillospiraceae bacterium
CCCGGGTCATGGGCCTGAAATAGAACTGCTTAATCCGGGTCAGCTCCAGAGATTCCTCCGCCTCCTCCGGCGCAAAGGAGGTTTCCTCCTGTACGCTACGGTCATAGGCGCCCTGCTTTAAGCGACGGGCCAGACGGGTCTTGTTCTTCCGGATCTGTCCCTCAATGGTGGCAACAGAAGCGTCAATGGACGCAAACATATCGGATGTGCTTTCGCTTGCCCGGAACCATGTTCCCGCTCCGTGGACGGTCAACTCCACGTTGTTCAGGTTGTGCTCCACGGAAAATACAATTAAGGCTTCCGCATCCTCCTCAAAGAACCGTGCCAGCTTCATAACCTTCTTCTCGGCGTAGGCATGGACGTTGCCCGGCAGCTTGACTTTCTTTTCCTTGTACTGAAACTTCATATGCGGCAGCTCCTTTCGTTTCACCGATCCTTCGGTGTAGTTTTACTATACCACATTTGGTTGGAATTGACAAGAGGATTTCATAATTTTACACTTCGTTCATGCAAATTACATAATATCCGCCGCATTGACGCCTGGCATCTGCTCCTACGAACATGAGGAAAAAGTCCCCATTTGTAAATTTTGCACACATCAAAACGGTAATTTTCTATTCTCTTCCCGGGAAAACCTTCCTGGAAACGTTTGCATTCTATCTGGGGCTATGCTATAATACCGGAGAAAATATCCTGTCTGTTATTTTTAACTGTAAGGAGTACCTTCCCCATGTACGATTCCTACTCTAGCCGCGATTTTGAAGAAAAGTATACCTATCACGGAAGGGATCTGGGCGCCACCTGGACCCCGGAAAAAACCCGCTTCCGGCTTTGGGCGCCCACCGCTGAGGAAGTGACGGTGTGTCTTTATGCCGGAGGCACCCCCAATACAGAGGATTTGCTGGATCAAATCGCCATGACCCCCGATGTAAACGGCACCTGGGTAGCCCAGGCAGAGGGGAATCGGGACGGACAATACTATACCTATCTGGTGATGGTGGATGACCGGATGGTGGAATGCTGCGACCCCTATGCCAGGACCACCGGTGTCAATGGGGAACGGGCCATGATTCTGGACCTTCGGTCCACCAACCCGGAGGGCTGGGAGGCGGACACCGATCCCCATAGCGGCATCTACATCACCGACGCGGTACTCTATGAATTGCATATTCGGGACCTTTCCATGCACCGCAGCAGCCACATCCAGCACAAGGGGAAATTTCTGGGGCTGACGGAGCGGGGAACCGTCACCAAAGGCGGGCATCCCACAGGCCTAGACCATATTCGCTCCCTGGGCATCACCCACTTGCATCTTCTGCCGGTATTTGACTACGGCTTTACCGACGAGAGCCGTGGAAAGCCCCAGTTCAACTGGGGCTATGATCCGGTAAACTTCAATGTGCCCGAGGGTTCCTATGCTACAGACCCCTTCCATGGAGCCGTTCGGGTCAGAGAGATGAAGCAGATGATCAAGGCCCTCCACAGTAGTGGAATCAGCGTGGTCATGGACGTAGTCTATAACCATGTCTACGAAAAAGAAACCTTCTGCTTCAACCAGATTGTTCCCGGGTATTTCAGCCGGATCAATCAGGACGGCGTCTATTCCAACGGCTCCTTCTGCGGCAACGACACCGCCTCAGAGCGCTCCATGGTCCGCAAGTACATTGTTGACTCCGTACTCTACTGGGCAGATGAATACCACATCGACGGCTTTCGGTTTGATCTGGTGGGGCTTCTGGATGTCCTCACCATAAACGATGTCATTCGGACCGTACACCGCACCCATCCCAACGTGATTTTCTACGGCGAGGGCTGGCGCATGGACACCGTTCTGACAAAGCCCGGCTTTGAGCTGTGCCACCACGACAATTCCCATCTGCTCCCCGGCTTCTCCTTCTTCAGTGATACCTTCCGGGATCTGATGCGGGGCTCTGTATTTTACGAGGATGTTCCCGGCTATGTCACGGGAGCCATCTGCCCCAAGGAAGCGCTGGAAGCCTGCTTTATGGGTGTTCCTGACTGGGCCTCCCAGCCCTATCAGAGCGTCAACTATGTTTCCTGCCACGATAATCACACACTGTTTGACCGAATCGCCATCGACGCGCCGGAAGCTCCCCGGGAAATGCAGATTCAGATGAACAACCTTGCCGCCGCCTTTACCATGCTCTCCCAGGGCGTTCCCTTCCTCCAGGCGGGAGAAGAGCTTCTGCGCACCAAGCCGGGACGGCACGGCGGCTTTGAGCATAACAGCTACCGCTCCCCCGACCGGGTCAACGCCATCAAGTGGGAAACCCTGGATCAGCCGGGATATCAGAATGTGCTTTCCTATTATCGGGGGCTCATCGCCTTCCGGAAGGCCCATCCCGGTCTGCGTCTGACAACCCGGGAAGCGGTCTTCCGTCATGTCCACCCCATTCCCTGCGAAAACGATCGCTGTGTGGCCTTCCATGTTGACGAGCCCGGACAGGAGCTGCTGGTCATTTTCAACGCGGACACCCAGCCCTTCTTCCAGCCTCTGCCAAAGGGAAGATGGGAGGTCCATATTGAAGGCAGTCGCGCCGGAACCCAGGCTCTTCGGTTGGCGGAAGACAATACCATCGTCCCGCCGGTTTCCACCTCGGTACTGGTACGCAGGAAGCCGGTGGATGTGGTCGCCGCCCTGCTTTGGGAGAAGGATAAATTCCTGATCTGCCAGCGTCCGGCGAATAAGGCCCGGGGACTGCTTTGGGAATTTGTAGGCGGCAAGGTGGAGCCGGGGGAACCCCTTCCCCAGGCCCTGTCCCGGGAATGCGCGGAGGAGCTTGCCGTCACTGTGGATGTAGGCGACCAGTTCATGCAGGTGCTGTACGAATATCCTGACATTTTTATTCGCCTGACCCTGTTCCACTGCACCATTCCCACAGGCTCCCCGCAGATGCTGGAGCATGTGGACCTGAAATGGATTCACCCCAGCCAGGCGGACGGCTATGAATTCTGCCCCGCCGATGCAGAGCTTCTCAAGGAAATCAAGCGGCAATATCAAAACAGGGCGCCTCTGTAACGGAAAATCCCCCTCTTTGGAAGTATGGTTTTCCCCACTCCGGGAATCCTAAGACCGGGGTGAGGTTATGAAAAAGCAAAAAGAAAAGCAGGATTCCTTTGTACGTCTGGACCCGGAGGAGGCCATCTGTCCCGCCTTTGACAGCTGCTCCATTAAAAAGTTTGCCGCGCCGGACTGGGAGGAAATGGGTGTCTGCGTTTTCGACAACTGCGCAGAAGAGCATATTCAGTAAAGAAAGCGGCAGACAGTTCTGCCGCTTTCAGCATTTTTTACAGTTGCGGAAAACTTATGTTTGACTTTTGTCAGCAAATTGACTATAATACAAATAAGAGAAGCGAAAGCTTTCTCGAAAGGAGGCTTCACAATGGAAAAGAAAATCATCACCATCAGCCGTGAGTTTGGTTCCGGGGGCCGTACCGTCGGTCGCATGATCGCCGACCGTCTGGGTATCCCCTTCTATGACAAGGAACTGGTTGACCAGATTGCTGTAGAGTCCGGTTTCGCGCCGAAGTTTATTGAGGAGCACGGAGAGCATTCTCCTGGCAGCAGCCTGTTCTCCTATGCCTTCGCGCCCCAGGGCGTTCCCGGTGTTATGAACGGCTTATCTACTGCCGACTTCCTTTGGAACATTCAGTGCAGCGTGATTTTGCAGATTGCCGAAAAGGGTCCCTGTGTCATCGTAGGCCGGAACGCGGACTACATTTTGAAGGACCGCCCCGATGCCCTTCACCTGTTTGTCTATGCGGATATCGCCTTCCGTGCGGATCGGATCGTTCACAAGTATGGCGAATCCGACAAGAGTCCGGAGGCCCGTCTCAATGAAAAGGATAAGCGCCGCCGGGTCAACTACCAGCACTATACCGGTCGGAATTGGGGTCAGTCTCAAAACTATGACATCTGCATGGACACCGGCACATTGGGCATTGAGCAGTGCGTGGACATCGTCTGCGGCATTGTGGAAAGATCTAAGGAAACCTAATACACTACCTAAAAAGCGGGCTGTGCCAATGGGTACAGTCCGCTTCTTTCGTCCCGGAGAACCATCCCCCACAGGTGTTACACCGGGGCAGCCTCGTTCTCCTTAATATGGATATTGACGCCGTTGACCTCCACATCCTCGTCGGCAGAAATCAGGATGTACTTCACGCCGCCGATGATCCTTGTCTCCACCAGATCGCTTCTGGCAGGGTCTACCTTAATCACCACGTCCGGAGTTTTCAGCTCAAAATGCTTATCGTCAATGATGTTCTTGGGATGGAGGTCTGCCTCAAAGCCGAATACCTCATCATAATCCACACTGAATTTGGCAACATGCTCCTCGCTGACGCCGCAGGAGGAAAGCACCTCCTTGACCTCCTCCTTGCTGATCATCAGCGGCTCCGGGACCTTGCTCTCCTTGTGAAGCTCAATTCTCTGGCAAAGCTGGTCGTGAACCGTCTGAACTACATCCAGGCTGCAATCCTCTCCCAGGGAGGTGGTGAGCAGGGCCTCAAAGGACTTCTTCTGCTCCGCGGCGGGCTGAGGCACGGGAGTGTTGAAGATGGCTTCAATCAGTGCGTCCTGGGAAGCCTTGATATCATGGGTGTAATACAGGGCGTTATAGATATTGGTGGAGCGGTTGTCAAAGGCAGGGAACAGGAAGCCCAGCGCCGGTGCGGAAACCATCTGATTCATCGCCCCGTCGTGGAACAGCTTCTCCTCCGCCACATAGTGGAGATTGGCCTTTGTCTGCTTTACCGGACAGATGGTGCAGATGATATAGGTGTAGACCTCCTCTGACTGGTCGGGACTGTGGGAATCATCCTTGCTTTTAAACGGCACATCGTAGCTGTCGCAGCCCAGAAGAATCAGGTAGTTTCCCTCCAGGGAGATATTTTCCATAACCTTTTTGTAGAATTGTCCCCGAAGCTCCTCGTCATTGAGCTTACTGTCCCGCAGGCCCATTAAAAGCTTATGCTCAGGAGAATCCGCCACCTGGCTGGTTTTGAAGGTGATATCGATGAGATTCTTTCCCAGCCCGCCGGAGAGGGTACGGCGCAGGAGGGCAAAATACTTATCGGATTCATTTTCCGGCATCAGGGCCACAGACTGGCGAAACTCGGAGATGATCTCCCCATTTTCATTGACGTAGCAGCCAAACAGGTGGGTGATATTGCTGCGGTCCCGGCGCAGATGCCGCCGGATCTC
>CAYRDE010000109.1:0-6643 GCA_964422935.1 uncultured Oscillospiraceae bacterium
CCGCATGGCGATCTTGAAGCCGGAGCCGAATTCCGCAAAGTCCCGGATGGCGGACAGCCGCTTCTCCGCAATCTCCGTCAGGTTCTTGTCGGGACGGTAGGTGAAATAAGCATAGGCGTGGCGGGTGGACCGGCCTACCCGGCCCCGAAGCTGGTGAAGCTGGCTCAGGCCGAACCGGTCGGCGTTTTCGATGATCAGGGTGTTGGCGTTGGGAATGTCCAGGCCGGTCTCAATGATGGTGGTGCATACCAGCACCTGAATCTCGCCTTCGGTCATGGCCTGCATCACATCGCCCAGGGCATCCTCGCTCATCTGACCATGGGCCACTCCCACCCGGAGGCCGGGAATCCGCCGGGTCAGGGCGCTGGCGCACTGGTCGATGGTCTCCGTCCGGTTGTGGAGATAGTAGACCTGACCGCCCCGCTCCACCTCCCGGCGAATGGCGTCGTCAATGACCGCATTGTTATGCTCCATGACAAAGGTCTGGACAGGGTAGCGGTCAGCGGGAGGCTCTTCAATGGTGGACATGTCCCGCAGGCCCGACAGTGCCATGTTCAAGGTTCTGGGAATGGGGGTGGCGGACAGGGTCAGCACGTCCACGCCCTTGGACATCTCCTTCAACCGCTCCTTGTGGCTGACGCCGAAGCGCTGCTCCTCGTCGATAATCAGCAGGCCCAAATCCTTAAACTGGACGCTCTTTTGCAGCAGCTTGTGGGTGCCGATGATCAGATCCACGCTGCCGGAGGCCAGATTGCGCAAGGTCTGCTGCTGCATTTTGGGGGTGCGGAACCGGCTGAGGACGTCGATATTCACCGGGAAGCCCCGGAACCGGGCCACGGCGGTCTGATAGTGCTGCTGGGCAAGGACGGTGGTGGGCACCAGAATGGCGGCCTGCTTGCCGTCCATGACGGCCTTCATCACCGCCCGGAGGGCCACCTCCGTCTTGCCGAAGCCAACGTCGCCGCACAGAAGCCGGTCCATGGGGATGGGGGACTCCATATCCCGCTTCACCTCACTGATGCAGCGCAGCTGGTCGTCTGCCAGGGGGCGTCGGCGGAGAAGGCATAGCCCGGCTGCCGCTTCCGGGCGGCATACAGCTGGATCAGCTCTCCCGCCATGTCCTTGGCGGCTTTCCTCGCCTTGGCCTTGGTTTTCTGCCAGGCGTCAGAGCCGATTTTGTTCAGCTTGACGTTGCTGTCTTCGCCGCCTCCGCCGATGTATTTGCTGACCAGGTCCAGCTGGGTGGCAGGGACGAACAGGGTGTCGCTGCCCTGGTAGGCGATTTTGATATAATCCTTGACGGCTCCCTCTACCTTGATCTGCTCCATGGCAACGAAGCGACCGATGCCGTAGTTTTCATGGACCACCAGGTCTCCCGGGGTCAGGTCGGTAAAGGAGCTGAGCTTCTGCCGATTGGTGGCGGCGGTCTTCTTGGCGGCTTTTTTCTTCGGCTCGCTCCGGGCCATGAGCTGGCCCTCACTGAGAACCGCCAGATGGGACATGGGGTACTCCATGCCGAAGGGCAGGGTGCCGTCACTGAGGAGAATCTGTCCCGGTCCGGGGAGGGTGGTCAGAGGAATGCACAAAAAGGCGGACAGACCCTTGTCCCGGAGCATCTGCTGCAATAGCTCCGCCCGGTGGCGGGAGCCGCAGAGGACCAGGGAGCCGAATTCCATTTTCTGGTAGTGCTGCAAATCCGATGCGGCGGTGTCCAGACTGCCGCCGTAGCCGGGAAGCTGCTTGGCGGTCATGGGATAGAGCTGCTTCGGGGGACAGCTCTCTGGATAGGAGGAGCCACCAAAGGCGTCAAAGTAGACGGCGGTGCGGCCTGTCAGACTGTGGCAGAAATCCTCCCAGGTTAAACAGTAATCGCACAGCTCGCCTGCCACAAGTCCCCCCTGGAGCATACTGTCCAGCTGCATCCCAATTTCCTCCACCCGGCTTCTGGCGGCCCGCTGGAGGCTGCTGTGGTCGCAGACGGCGAACAGAGCGTCCTTGGGAAGGTAATCCAGGACGGTAGCCATTTTCGGATAAATGAGGGCCATATATCGGTCAGAGGCGGGATTATTCAGGCCATTTTCGTACTTTTCTAGGTCCTTTTCCAGGGTAGCGATCAGAGGCTCGTTGATGTTCTTCCGCCGCTTCTGCCGGGCAATGAGGGAGGAAATGTCCCGGCACAGCCCGGCGATCCCCTTGGGATGGAGGCTGGGCTGGGTCTCGCCTACGGGGAGGATGGTGACAGATTCCGCGTTTTCACTGCGGCGCTGGGTGGCAATGTCGAAATAGCCCATGGTGTCCAGCTCGTCGCCGAAGAACTCCGCCCGGATGGGCCGGTCGGCGGCGGGGGAGAAGATATCCAGGATGCCGCCCCGGAGGGCGAACTGACCGCTGCCCTCTACCATGCCGCAGCGGCTGTACCCGGAAGCGGTGAGCCGCCGGATCAGGTCCTCCATGGGATATTCCCTTCCCACCTCCAGGGTAAAGGCGGCGCCCATCAGCACATCCTTTGGCATGGTGCGCAGGCTCAGAGATTCCCAGGTGAGGATTTGCAGCCGGGTTTGTCCCTGGGCCAGGGCGTACAGCTGCCGCAGACGCTTCTGCTCCCAGGCCCGGCTGACCACCGCCGCGTCATAGAAGGTCAGCTCCCGTCCCGGCAGAATGGGGACTACCGTACCGTCCAGGAAGCATTTCAGCTCCTCCTGGAGCCGCCGGGCAGCCATATCGTCCTGACAAACAAACACCAGGGGACGATCCATGTCCCGGCTTAACCCAGCCAGCATATGGCTCCGGTTAATCTGACCGATGCCGGTGATGGCCACGCTTTCGCCATCCCGCAGGGAGGCAAGGGCGGAAGCATATTCCGGAATGGTTTTGAGCAGAGAGAGCAGATTTTCCATAAAAAAACCTCAAAAAAACATATATATTAAATCATCGCCAAAGGCGATACCATAACTATTCATTATTCACTATTCACTCTTCACTGCCCCCTTTCCGGGAAGCGGTGAATCGACAGGACAGTCCCAAACGCGGGAGTCCCCCACAAAACCTACACAACGTGGCAACGCGGAAAGGGGGCCTTTTCCCCCTTTCCGTGGTTTTGTGACAATATTCGACTTTCGCGGATACCCTAGGGCCTGGAGCCGTTATAGCGGTTGGCAGCTTCGCTGACGCCGTGGTCGATGATGGCAAGGGCCGCTTCCGCGCCGTTTTTCAGAGAGACTGCCAGGGCTTTTTCCTCGCTTGCGGAGAAGGAGGACAGCACCCAGTCCGCCAGGTCATACTCGGGATTGGGCTTCGCGCCCACCCCGATCTTTACCCGGGGAAATTCCTGACTGCCCAGCTCCTGAATAATGGACTTGATGCCGTTGTGACCGCCGGCAGAGCCTTCTCCCCGAACCCGCAGCCGTCCGGGAGGCAGGGAAATATCATCAAAAATGACGATGATTCGCTGGGGCGGAATGCGGAAGTAGGCGGACAGCTGCAAGACACTGCGCCCGGACAGGTTCATATAGGTCTGGGGCTTCAGGAGGAACAGCTTTTTCCCATTCCGGGAAACCTGGGTGTAAAGGCCCTGGAATTTCAGCTTATCCACCTTGCAGTGAAGTTCTTCCGCCAGAAGGTCCAGGCACCGGAAGCCGGTATTGTGCCGGCTGCGGGCGTATTCCGTGCCCGGGTTTCCCAGGCCCACGATGAGCCAGCTTTCCTCAGAGGTATTCCGGAACACGGCTCAGAACAGGTCGGCGATGGAGGTAGCGCCGTGGATATGCTCGATGGCACGGGCAAAGACAGGGGCTACGTCCAGGAACTTAATCTTGTGGCTGGGGGTGTTGTTCAGCTCAGGGATGGTGTTCAGGAAGACCATCTCCTGGATGGGGCTTGCTTCAATGCGATCATAAGCGGGGCCGGAGAGCACACCGTGGGTGGCGCAGGCGTAGACCTCTTTGGCTCCGCCGATCTCTACCAGAGCCTTGGCGGCGTTGCAAAGAGAACCGGCGGTATCCACCATGTCGTCATAGAGGATGCAGGTCTTGCCCTTCACATCGCCGATGATGTTCATAACCTCGGAGACGTTGGCTTTGGGGCGGCGCTTATCCACAATGGCGAGACCCATGTGGACCTTTGCGGCAAAGTTCCGGGCCCGGCCTACGGAGCCTACATCGGGAGACACCACCACGAATTCCTCGTGATTATACTTTTCCTCGGGGAACTTGTTCATGTAATACTCGACAAAGGAAACATTGCCCAGCAGGTGATCCAGGGGAATATCAAAGAAGCCCTGAATCTGGGAGGCGTGGAGATCCATGGTCAGAATCCGGTCGGCGCCGGCGGCGGTGAGCATGTTGGCAACCAGCTTGGCAGAGATGGGATCCCGGGACTTGGCCTTGCGGTCCTGACGGGCGTAGCCGAAGTAGGGGATTACCGCGGTAATCCGACCGGCGGAGGCCCGGCGGCAGGCGTCGATCATAACCAGCAGCTCCATGAGATGGTCGTTGACGGGCTTGCAGGTGGACTGAACCAGAAACACGTCCGCGCCACGGACGGTTTCTTCCAAGGAGACAGAAGCTTCCCCGTCGGCAAAGTGCTTGACCTCAGCCTTGCCCATGGGGATTCCCAGCTCTTCGCAGATGGTCTGCGCGAACTTGGGATTGGAATTGCCGCAGAATACCTGGATCTTTTCACCATACGCAATCATCAGATGAATACCTCACTTTATATTCTTTTTATGTATCCCCGGCGGAACCGGAGAATTCTTTACAAAGGTATTATATCATTGAAGCCACCGGAAATGCAACCGTTGAAGGATATAAATTCCGTGCAAAAATCAGGGGAAATTTTGCCAATTTCTGACGAAAAACACCAATTCTTTTCTTCTTTTCGAAAACGAAATTTTGTTTGAAAAAATGCTTGTGCCTTTTCAAATTCTGTGCTATACTACTCAGTAAAGCCAAACCAATTTCTTGCCGGAGGAGCCTCCGGCAGATATCCACAGGAGAAAGCTATGAACGATACAATCCGCATTCAGGGAGCCAGAGAAAACAATCTGAAAAATGTGAATTTGACCATTCCCCGGGACAAGCTGGTGGTGTTTACCGGCCTCAGCGGTTCCGGAAAATCCAGTCTTGCCTTTGATACCATCTACGCTGAGGGCCAGCGGCGGTATGTGGAGAGCCTGTCCTCCTATGCCCGGCAGTTTCTGGGCCAGATGGACAAGCCCGACGTGGATTCCATTGACGGACTGTCCCCCGCCATCTCCATCGACCAGAAGACCACTTCCAAAAATCCCCGGTCTACCGTGGGTACGGTGACGGAGATTTACGACTACCTGCGTCTGCTCTGGGCCAGAGTGGGCATTCCCCACTGTCCCAAGTGCGGCAAGGAGATTCGCCGTCAGACCATCGACCAGATCGTGGACCGGGTGGAGGCCCTGGGGGAGGGGGCACGGTTTCTGGTGCTGTCTCCCGTAATCCGGGGGAAGAAGGGCGAACACAAGAAGGTCTTTGAGGACGCCCGGAAGTCCGGCTTTGCCCGGGTGCGGGTGGACGGAATCCTCTATGATCTGACGGAGGAGATCCCCTGCGAGAAGAATAAGAAGCACAACATCGATCTGGTGGTGGACCGGCTGGTGTTGAAGGAGGGCCTGCGCCGGAGGCTCACGGACTCCATCGAGACGGCCTGCTCCCATTCCGGGGGGCTGGTCACCATCCAGCTGCCCCAGACCGGGGAGGAGCTGAGCTTTTCCCAGAATTACGCCTGCGAGGACTGCGGCATCAGCCTGACGGAGCTGGAGCCTAGAATGTTCTCCTTCAATAACCCTAGCGGTGCCTGCCCCAGCTGTACCGGCCTGGGCTTCCAGCTCATTGCTGATGAAGATCTGGTGATCCCGGATAAAAATAAGTCCATCTTCGAGGGTGCCATCCAGGCTTCCGGCTGGCAAAGCGCCCGGACGGACTCCATTTTTCGGATGTATTTTGAAGCGCTGGCCCAGAAGTACCACTTCTCCCTGACGGTCCCTGTGAAGGAGCTGCCCAGAGATGTGATGGACATCATCCTCTATGGCACCAAGGGAGAGAAGCTAAAAATCACCTATAACCGTGGCAATGGCATGGGTGTGCTGGAGCAGCCCTTTGAGGGCATCCTGAATAACATCTCCCGCCGGTATAAGGAAACCCAGTCCGATGCCGCCCGGAAGGAGCTGGAGGAGTGCATGGCAACTGCTCCCTGCCCCCGGTGCGGCGGCGACCGCCTGTCGGAGATTGCCCGTTCGGTGACGGTGGGGGGTATCGGCATTATGGACTTCTGCCGTATGAGCATCCAGGATGGTCTGGCTTTCATGAGTAACCTGAAGCTGGAAGGGAACATGGCCCTGGTCGCCGAGCAGATCGTCAAAGAGATCAAATCCCGCCTCCAGTTTCTGACGGATGTGGGATTGAGCTACCTGACCTTGTCACGGGCTGCTGGCACCCTGTCCGGCGGCGAGAGCCAGCGTATCCGTCTGGCTACCCAGATTGGCTCCTCTCTGATGGGAGTGCTGTATATCCTGGACGAGCCCTCCATCGGCCTGCACCAGCGGGATAACGACAAGCTTCTGGCAACATTAAAACACCTCCGGGATATTGGCAATACCCTGATCGTGGTAGAGCAC
>CAYRDE010000110.1:0-6466 GCA_964422935.1 uncultured Oscillospiraceae bacterium
TCCCACTCAATAGTACCAATCGGCTTCGGGGTCAGATCCATCAGCACTCTGTTGATACCGTCCACCTCATGGGTGATCCGATCAGTGATGTGGTGCAGCAGGGGATAGGGGATCTCCTCAATGGTTGCGGTCATGGCATCGGTGGTGTTTACCGCACGGATGATAGCAGGCCAGCCCTCGTAACGCTTGCCATCCTTAACGCCAACGCTCTTCATATCGGGTACGGCAATGAAATACTGCCAGACCTTACCGGCTAGACCGTTCTTGTCAAACTCCTCACGGAGAATGGCATCAGCCTCCCGCAGGGCATTCAAACGATCCCGGGTGATGGCACCCAAGCAGCGGACACCCAGACCGGGGCCGGGGAAGGGCTGACGATAGACCATGCCGTGAGGCAGACCAAGGGCTTCACCAACCACGCGAACCTCGTCCTTGAACAGCAGTTTTACAGGCTCTACCAGCTCAAACTTCATGCCCTCCGGCAGACCGCCTACATTGTGGTGAGCCTTGACACCATGGGATTCCAGAATGTCGGGATAGATGGTTCCCTGAGCCAGGAAGTCAATGCCCTCCAACTTCTTTGCCTCGTCATTGAAAACCTCAATGAATTCCTTGCCGATGATCTTACGCTTGGTTTCCGGATCAGAAACACCAGCCAGCTTATCCAGGAAGCGATCAACTGCATCCACATAGATGAGGTTTGCGTCCATTTCATCACGGAAAACCCGGACGACCTGCTCAGGCTCGCCCTTGCGGAGCAGACCGTGGTTCACATGAACACAGACCAGCTGCTTGCCGATGGCCTTGATCAGCAGAGCGGCTACCACGCTGGAATCAACGCCGCCGGACAGTGCCAGCAAAACCTTCTTGTCACCAACCTGAGCACGAACCTGGGCAATCTGCTCATCGATGAACTTCTGCGCCAGCTCCGGGGTGGTGATGCGTACCATGGATTCGGGACGTACATTGCTAGACATTGTGAGTACCCTCCAATTAAAAATGAAAATGATGGTTCCTTTGAATGGCAATATTATAATTCTATTTTTTCTCCAATGCAAGGCTTCTTTTTCTATGGGAAAAAATTTGTCGATGTAACAATAATTGTGAGAAAATCCTTCGGGGTTTTGTTGCAAAATGGCTGATGTATGATATAATATCAAAATGTTTGAGGGCAAGAAGCCCTGCATTACATTTGGAAATATTTTTGATATCAAGAAAGCGGTGACAAAATTTGGAGTATAAGCGAATCCTGACAATTCAGGATATTTCCTGTGTTGGGCAGTGCTCCATGACCGTAGCAATGCCCATTTTGTCCGCCTGGGGACATGAGACCTGCATTCTTCCAACAGCGCTGCTGTCTACGCACACCGGCGGATTTGGAAAGCCGGCTGTGGTGCATTTTGAGGAAGCGCTCCCGGAAATCTGGCATCATTGGCAAAGCTGCGGTATCACCTTCGACGCGATCCTGGTGGGATATCTTGGCAGCGTAGCAGCCATCGAAACGGCGGGGGAGATTATAGATACCCTACTGGCGGAGAGTGGAGTTGCCCTGGTCGATCCCGCTATGGGGGATCATGGGAAGCTTTATACCGGATTTGATGCGCAATATGTCCGGGAAATGAAAAAGCTTTGCACGAAAGCAAATTTGATCCTGCCCAATATTACGGAAGCTGCGCTCCTTTCTGGGAATCCTTACCAGGAAAATTTAAACGGTTGTTATGTTAATAAACTGCTGGATGATTTGGAAGAAGCCTGTGTTATCTTAACAGGTGTGGGCTATACGGAGGATCAGACCGGTGTCATGCTGAAAGCAGATGGGAAATGTCAATATCTGCCACACCGCCGGATCGGTCAGAACTTCCATGGTACCGGAGATATCTTCGCAGCTTGCTTTACCGGTGCTTTCTTACAGGGATATTCTATACAGGATTCTGTGGAAATTTCTATGGATTTTACAAGGAAATCCATAGAAAATACGGTAAAAAGTCCAAAACATTGGTACGGAGTGAAATTTGAAACTGTCTTGCCGGAGCTGATGGCTCGATTGGAGAGATAGGGTACACGCCAAAAGACCGCTTCACATAAGAATGTGAAGCGGTCTTTGCTTTGAAAAGGAAAAAATTACCACAAAGAAAATTGAAATTGCCTCTTCCATTTTTCGACATTATCTGATATAATATTATGTAAACAAGAAATATGTAAATAAAGGTGCGGGGAAACATGGGAGAGAAAGAAATCAGTCAGTTAAAACCGAAACGCCGGCCCAGCAGAGCGAAGATAAAAAAGCGGGCTTGCTGGATTACATTTGCGGTCGTCATAGCCTTTTTTTGGATGTTCGCTCTTGAGCTAAGTATCCGGCTTGAAGGGAATCCATCGGTTAATTTGGAATATGGAAACCACTATGAGGAACCCGGCGTGGCAGTATGCTTATCCGCCAGATATTTTCTGAAAAGCAGCATCGATATTCCCTTCTTACACCCTGAATGTACCAGTAATCTGCAAGAAGACCTTCTGGGAAGATATACCGTTTCCTATTCCTATTCCTTTTTGGGGAAGCATGCTGCTGCCCAGCGGCAGGTTTGTGTCATTGACACGGTAAGCCCCGAACTGACGTTTTCCAGGGATTGGGGCACAAACCATGTGGATATTCTCTATGGAATCAAAGCAACGGACAACTACGATGGCGATATTTCAGAAAATGTGACCTACATAAGAACCAAAGGGTGGGTGACTTATTCGGTAATCGATTCCTCCGGAAACCCTACCTACATTGTCCGAGAGCTTCCACTGGAGGCTACAGAGCCTCCGGTACTTCAACTGGAAGGGAAGAATCCCTATATTATTACAGTGGGATCGCCCTTCAAAGATCCGGGATATACGGCCCAGGACAGCCAGGAACGGGATTTGACCGAGTATGTTGTGGTGGAAGGGGAGGTAGACTGGCTGACGCCCGGAACCTACAGCCTGACCTATAAGGTTTCTGACAGCTATGAAAATACGACCAGTGCAATCAGGGAAGTGATTGTAGAGGCAGTACCGCGACCAGAGGTGCAGTGGCCGGAAAACAAGACAATCTATCTGACCTTCGATGACGGCCCGGGTCCCTATACGGAAGCCCTTCTGGATGTTCTGGATCGTTATCACGCAAAGGCAACCTTCTTTGTGACCAACTCCGGCTATGACAGTGTCATGGGAGAAATTGTCCGCAGAGGGCACAGCATAGGCATCCACACCGTATCCCATAACTACGCTCAAATCTATTCCAGCCCGGAAGCTTATTTCGAAGATCTGTATGCCATGCAGGAGATCATTTTCCAAAATACGGGAGTTATGACAACTCTGATGCGGTTCCCAGGCGGAAGCTCCAATCTGATCAGTGCGGAAAATAGTCAGGGGATCATGTCGCAGTTGACGGAAGCGGTTCAGGACGCGGGATTCCAGTATTTCGACTGGAATGTAGACAGCGAAGACGCCTCCGGCGCGAATAACCCGGAAACGGTGGAACAGAATGTAAAAGATGCAGTCAGCCAGAAAAAGGTATCCATTGTTTTGCAGCACGACATTCACAAATACAGTGTGGATGCTGTGGAAAGTATCCTCCGGTGGGGACAGGAAAACGGATATACTTTCCGTGTTCTGACAGAGCGGAGCCCCGGATTCCATCACGGCGTAAAGAATTGACCGTACAGTCAAAGAAGCCTCCAGTATCCTTTGAAATCCCGGATGTAGCATGCATCCGGGATTTTGCTCTTTCTTTTTTGGAAAGTTATGCTATAATAAAGAGCAGAATACAGGCGGCAGGGGCTTTGCCGCAATCTTGACGGATTGGATGGATCTATATGAAAGTTACCCTACAGGAGCTAACAAAAATCTTCCCCAGCCGGGATAAAAAGGGAGGGAAAGAAGTCCGGGCAGTGGACCATTTCAACCTGGAAATCCCGGACGGACAGCTGATTGGACTGCTGGGTCCCTCGGGATGCGGAAAAAGCACCATGCTGTATATGATCGCTGGACTGCAAAAGCCGACCCTCGGAAAAATCTTTTTCGGAGAGGATGATGTGACGGAGCTGTCTGCGGAAAATCGGGGAATTGGCCTTGTGTTCCAGAACTATGCTCTCTATCCCCATATGACAGTGGAGCAGAATATCCTGTTCCCCTTGCAGAACTTCAAGGGAGAAGACAAGCTTTCCAAAGAGGAAATGAAGAAACGGGTACTGGAGGCTGCAAAGCTGGTTCAAATCGATGAGCTGCTGGAGCGCAAGCCCAATGAGCTGTCCGGAGGTCAGCAGCAGCGGGTTGCCATCGCCCGGGCATTGGTGAAGATGCCGAAGGTGCTGCTGCTGGACGAACCTCTTTCCAATCTGGATGCCCGGCTTCGGCTTCAAACCCGGGAGGAAATCCGCAGAATCCAGAAGGAAACGGGAATCACCACCATTTTTGTTACCCACGACCAGGAAGAGGCTATGAGCATCTGCGATCAGATTGTTGTGATGAAGACAGGCAAGCTCCAGCAGACAGGGAAGCCACAGGATATTTATGATGATCCGACGAATCTTTTTGTGGCAAAGTTCCTGGGCACACCTCCCATCAATGTGTTTTCCGGCAGGGTAGAGGATGGACAGGTTTACATCGGTGAGGAAGCGGTTTTGGATGTGGAAGGAGTAGAAGACCAGGAGGTTACCATCGGCATTCGACCGGAGGGCTTTGAACTGGATGAAAATGGCAGACTGACCTGTGGGCTGCGCAATGTGGAGGTTATGGGCCGGGATGTGAGCGTTGTATCCACCCATCCGGCAGCAGCCGCCCCGCTGATTCGCAGTATTATCGATGCGGATAATCGGGTGGATACCTCGAAACAGACGGTGAAATTCCGGATCAAGCCTCATAAGCTGTTCCTGTTCCACAAGGATACTGAGGAGCGGATTCCATTTCGTGTAGTATGATAAAAGATATGGCACCCTTCGAAAAAAACGAAGGGTGCCTTTGCATTATCAGGCTTCCTTGGCTGCCTTTTTGGTGCGTTTGCGAGGTGCGGGTTTCTTTTCCGGTTTGGCGGTTTCTTTCACTGGCTCAGAAGAGGGGGCCTCTTTCGCAGGCTCCTGAGGCATAATTACCTTTTCCTTCAAAACGAAACAGGTCCGGGCGGGGATATACAACTCAATATAGTTCTTCCCATCAAAGGTCTTGGTGGAGTAGGTCTGATGCTTCACGTTGTCAAAGCCGCCGTATTTGGCATCGTCGCTGGACAGTACCACGGTATATTCGCCGGGCTTATGAACAGGAACCAGGACGTTGTTGAGAGACCCGTTAAAATGGAAGTTGAAGACAAACATCAGTCCATTGCGATAGAAAGCGCAGGTCTGCTCAGGACCTTTCATCAGCATCATGTCCGCCATACGCTGACGGAAGACATGGTTTTCCTTGGTCAGGGCCACCATGTCATGGTCAAAATCATTCAGCCACTGATATTTTAGGTAGCCGTTGTCCTTCAGGCTCCACTGACGGCGGCAGTACTGGAAGCTCCAGCCGTTGCCCTCCCGGGGGAAGTCAATCCATTCGGGGTGACCAAATTCGTTGCCCATGAAGTTGAGGTAGCCCTCGCCGCCGCCTGCCAGCGTGAACAGACGGATAATTTTGTGCAGAGCAATGGCCCGGTCAATGATGGGATTGTGGCAGGCCTTGTCCATGTCGGTGTACATGTTGGCACCTGCCAGACGGAAAATCATGGTCTGATCTCCCACCAATGCCTGATCATGGGATTCCACATAGGCAATGGTTTTTTCACCGGGACGGCGCAGGCACATATCGCCCCACATCTTATTGATATCCCAGAATTGGTCCTGACCCTTCACTGCCTTGATCCACATATCGGGAAGCCCCATCCCTAAGCGGAAGTCAAAGCCAATGCCGCCGTCTTCAATGGGCAGGCACATGCCGGGCATACCGGACATATCTTCCGCAATGGTCAGAGCTTTGGGATTGACCTGGCGGATCAGGTCGTTGGCAAGCTGGAGATAGGTGATTGCTTCCGTGTGGGTATTGTATGAAAAATACTTGTCGTTGGTATTGAAGTCGGTGCCGAGGCCGTGGTCGTGGTAGAGCATGGAGGTGACACCGTCAAACCGGAAGCCGTCAAAGTGGTATTCCGTCATCCAGAATTTCAGGTTGCTTAAGAGGAAATGGAGGACACCGGTCTTGCCATAGTCAAAGCACTTGGTTCCCCAGGCGGGATGATCCCCCTTTGGACCATCATGGAAGAACTGCCAAACGGTGCCGTCGAACATGTTGATGCCCTCGGCTGTGTTCTTCACGGCGTGAGAGTGAACCACATCCAGCAGTACCCGAATGCCCATTTCATGGGCCTTGTTCACCAGATATTTCAGATCCTCAGGCTTTCCAAACCAGGAGGAAGCGGCGAAGAAATTGGATACCTGATAGCCGAAGGAGCCATAATAGGGATGCTCCA
>CAYRDE010000111.1:0-6424 GCA_964422935.1 uncultured Oscillospiraceae bacterium
AGATCCAGATCGACACCCGTACCGGCGAATACCTGGGCCGTTCCAAGGCCTGATTTGCTTAAGCCCAAAAAGGAGGCGCTAGCATGACGATTTCTGAAAAGTCCGCATATTTGAAGGGCCTGATGGACGGCCTGAAGCTGAACACCGAGTCTGACGAGGGCAAGATGATTGCTGCCATCGTGGACCTGCTGGGAGATATGGCAAAGCGTGTCACCGACATTGAGGAGACCACCATTGCCATTTCCGATGAGCTGGACGAGATCGAGGAGGACCTGGACGCCATCGAGGACTACATCATGGACGAGGATGACGACGAATGGTACGACGAGGACGAGGATGACGACGACGTGTGGGATTTCTCCGAGGACGAGGAGGAGCCCGAGGAAGGCTTCGACTTTGGAGATGAGGATTCCACCATCTACGAAGTAGAGTGCGGCTGCGGCGAGATCATCAACTTCGACGAAGAGACCCTGGAAAAGGGCAGCATTGTCTGTCCCAACTGCGGCGAAACCCTGGAGTTCTCCCTGGAGGACGACGAATAAAAGCGAAAAGCCCGGCGGAAGCCGGGCTTTTCTTAGTGAAGAAGTAAGAGTGAATAGTGAATAGGTATGGAATGGGAGGCGAAAAGATGAAGCGGATGTTGCTTGTCCTGGTTCTCGTGGCGCTGGTGCTTGCGGGGTGTGGGAAACCGGAAATGACAGCCGCCTTCCGGGAAATGGACGTTTCGGATGTGACCCGGGTGCAGATTCAAAATCTTCATAACGGCAAGTATTCCCTTGTGACGGACCCGGAAAGCCTGGAGGAAATCTGCGCATATGTCAAAGGGGTATCCGGCGTCTCCGGAGAGAGCGGGAAGGGGTACTATGAAGGCTCCTATGCCGTTGCGCTGTATGCGGAAGGGGAGGAGCCCTTTTTCAACATTGGCTTTGGAGACGAGGATGTGTTCTACTATGGAGAAGGGGCGGATGGATACCCCATCCGCTATCATTTGGTGGACCTTACCATCAAGGACACCACGGCTTTTTTCAGCCGATTTGATTCCAGCGTTACGGACAGCTCTGATCCTGCTGCATGAAAAGCCGATTTGCGCGGCGTCAAAGCCTCCCCTGTGCAAGGGGAGGTGGCAAAAATCTTCGATTTTTGCCAGTTTCCTTCGGAAAACTCGGTCGCAGCTCTGACAGTTCACCGAACTGTCATTCACTCCTGCAACTGTGCTTCGCTTACCCCCAAAGGGGGAGCCAAGGGCGTGGTTCAATTTTTAGATAGGTCAAGAAAAGGGGACACCCACTTGGCTCCCCCCTTGGGGGAGCTGTCTCAGCGCAAAGCGCTGAGACCGAGAGGGTACCCAAGGTTAGAATTTACACCCCGCTGCAATTGGCGCAGCGGGGTGTTATTCTTATAAAAGCGCTTCCCATTCCTTCTCCCGGAACCCGGTGAGAATCTTCCCATCTGCAATCACCAAAGGCCGTTTGACGAGCATCCCGTCGGTAGCCAGTAACCGAAGCTGCTCCTCTTCCGACATGGTGGGCAGCTTGTCCTTCAGCCCCAGCTCCTTATACTTAAGGCCGCTGGTGTTGAAGAACTTCTTTAGGGGCAGATCGCTCTCGGTATACCACTGCCGTAACTCCTCATAGCTGGGGTTCTCGTCCTTGATGTGCCGGGTCTCGTAAGCAGCGCCCCGGGCATCCAGCCAGGCCTTGGCCTTCTTGCAGGTGGAGCAGGGGGGATATTCTAAAACCAGCATGGCATCCCTCCGATTACTTTACAAACCCGTTGACGATGGCAGCAATCCGCTCCACATCCTCGTCGGTCAGGTACAGATGCAGGGGCATGGTAATGAGATGCTGGGTGATCTCATGGGCCTTGGGGCAGGTGCCCTGGGCGTAGGTGTACATGGAGAACTCCGTGTTGTCCCGATAGTGGACGCCGCCGTAGATGTCATTTTTCGCCAGCTCGGTCAGCAGCCCCTCCCGGTCGGGAACCGCAATCTCATAGAGATGGTAGGCGCACTCCTCCCGATGGTTCGCGGGGATGATGCGGATGTTGGGATTTCCCTGGAAGGCCTTATCGTACATGGCGGCGATTTCCCGGCGGCGGGCGTTTTCCTCGTCCACATAGGGCAGCTGGGCCAGGGCAATGCTGGCAATGACGGCGTTGCCGTTATATTTAAAGCCCACATAGTCGACACCGTAGTTCCACTTGTAGGTGCCCTCGTTGGTGGAGCGGGCGTAGGTGTCCTTGTTGATGCCCAGCCAGGAGACCTTCCGGCATACGGCGTCCAGCTCGTCGCTTGCAAAGCAGATCATGCCGCTGTCACCGGTGGACAGGTTCTTGACCGCCTGGAAGGAATAGACAGCCACATCCACTCCATCCCAGGTGCCGGGGGTCACGCCCTCTACCCGGGTGCCGGTCATGTGGGCGGCGTCCAGAATCAGACGAAGATTGTGCTTTTTGCACAGGGCGATGATCTTGTCCAGCTGACCGACCCGTCCGCCGTAGCCCACGAAGATCACGGCCCGGGTACGGTCGGTGATTTTCCTTTCCACATCCTCCGGGTCCAGGCACAGGTATTCGTCCACATCGGCGAAGGTGACGTGGAGGTGTTCGTAGAGGATGGCGTGGTTGGTGGAGACAAAGGTGATGGGGGTGGAGATGATTTCGTCCCCGTCCTGCCAGCCGTATTTCCGCTTGAGAATGTTCACAGCCAGGTGAAGACCGGCGGTATTGGAATTGAGGTAGCAGGCGTTGCGGTGACCGGTGTATTCCTTCCACTTCTGCTCAAACTCCGCGGTCTTAAAGCCGGAGCCGGTCCAGCCCTTTTCCAGGCATTCCCGGATCTGCTGGAGGCACTCGTCGATGTGGTATTTGGGCTTCAATACTTGAATGGTAGACATGGTTTCTTATCCTTCTTTCCTGAGATTCATCTTTATTAAAATGCGTTTTACAAATTGCTTAAAGTAATGGAACTGGAAATAGTGATACCACCGGAAGGGACGGCTCCGGTCCAGATACTGCCCAAAGTATTGGTATCCGTCCTTGTAGGCCTCCCACAGGTAGTCGGCAAAGGGGGTGTACCAGTCCATCATAAACCAGTTGTAGCCGTACAGGTCAACATAGGCCTTCATATACTGGATAAAGCATTTCCGGTAGTGCTTCTCAGTCAGATACTGGGGGTCCGGGGGAAGATAGCCCCGGTCCTCGGCGAACCGCCGGAGGTTATCATTGTAGGCCATGATGAAAGGCCCTACAAAGTTAATGGTATACAGGGAAATGTTGGCGTCGATGGGGGTGACCCTCAGCTCCCGGATGCGGTTGACGTCGGTCTGGTTGTCGTCGTTGAGGACGCACCGCTCCAGAATCTCCACCCGCTGGCCCTGATTGGCAAAGAGCATGTTGTGGGGCAGGGAGCCGGACAGGGAGGCCACCACCTGGGCGTGCCGAATCAGATAAATCATCTGGCTCAGGGGCACCTTCTCGGGATACAGCAGGGTATAGCCGTTCTTTTCGAAGAAATTGTCCAGTGTCTCAAAGCCGAACTCGAAGGGACGGCCCTTTTTTAGCTGGGTCCGGCTGTAGTAGATTTTGGGAAGGGGCTTCCAAGCGGGGTCCGGGGTTACGTTTTCCGCCACCCGGTCAAAAAGCTCCCGGTACTTGGGGGAGTAGAAAATCCGGGACCGGCAGGACATTTCCGGCACCAGAACCTGACGGTAGGCGGTGGGCCGGTTGATGATCTCGGTTTTCTCCCAGACTCCCAGAAGCTCCAGAAATTCCCGGTAGTTTCCGGCGATTTCCCGCTGCTCATTTTCGTCGATGAAGAAGACGTACTTATCGATGGTGGGATCATTTTCCAGGAAATACCAAAGCCGGGTGACGGCCTCCACCAGGAAATGGCCCCACTGGTTGACGAGATACCCGCAGTAAACCACGGTTTCCTCCCGGACAGGGGGCTTTTCAAAGGGATAGGAAAACTGTACCCGGTCGGGGACGGCGGAAAGGTCTACATACTGCCCCTCCTGGTCCACCACGCCGCCTCTGCCGAAGAGAAGACCGTCCTTAGGGTCCCGGCGCAGGGGCAAAATGGTGGCGTTTTCTCCCCGCCAGATATCCAGGGTATCCCGGACCTCCATAGGGGCTTCCTGCCAGCGCCGATGGGCTTCTGCTTTTTTCGGTCGCATGTAGCGGTAATCAATTTCGTGCATGGAATCGTCTCCTTTGGCGTTTCCCCAGGGAAACAGGTCCGGTCTTTCGCGCGGGGCAGCCGGGGAGAAACCCTCAGGATTCCGTCCGGCGGAGGATGCGCTTGACAAACTGCTTCCAATAATGGAACTGGAAATAATGCTGCCGGAGGAAGGGCTTTCGATCCTCCAGATACTCCCGGAAATAGGGATAGCAGTCCGCATAGGCTTCATAGAGGGAGTCGCAGATCTCCGGATACCAGTCCGTCATAAACCACCGGTGCTGGTAGTTGTCAAAGTAGGAATACATATACTGTTTAAAACAGCGGTCCAAATACTTTTTGGAGGCATATTCTTCGCTGGGAGGCAGCATATGGTTGTCGCTGATGTAGCGATCAAAGAGCTGATTAAAGCCCAGAATATATGGCCCGCAGGTATCCACGGGATAGAGGTGGAAGTTACCGTCCACAGGGGTAACCTGAAGGGCGCGCATCTGGTTGATGCTGACCTGGTGGTCGTCATTGGTGATCAGCCGCTCCAGTATGGTCAGCTTCTGCCCGCTTCTGCCGAAGAGCAGATTGTGGGAGGTGGAGCCGGAAATGGAAGCCACTTCCCGGGCGCCCCGAAGCAGCCAGCTCAGCTGATCCAGGGACAGCTTCTCCGGCGCAACCACCGTGAAGCCGTTGCGGGTGAAGAAATCGTCGATGGCCTCCAGACCGAATTCAAAGCCGTTTTGGGAGGCAAACTGGCTGCGGGTGAGAAAAACCCGTTCCGCCGGCTTCCATTCCGGATTGATTTCGGCGTTATTCCCAATGGCGTCGAAGATGGCGAGATACTGGGGAGAATGGAATGTCATGTTCTGGAAGCTGATTTCCGGCACAATGACCTCCCGGTAGGTGGTGGGAGTGTTGACCAGCTCCAGCTTGTCCCAGATTTTCAGCAGCTCAAAAAAACGGCGGTAGTTGCCCTTGACCACCCGCTCCTCTCCCTCCGCCAGGAAGAAGACGTACTTATCGATGGTGGGGTCCTGCTTCAGGGCATACCACAGCCGGGTGACAGCTTCCACCAGAAAGTGTCCCCAGTGGTTCACCAGAAAACCGCAGTAGACCACCTTTTCGTCTTTGTAAAGGGGATTTTCAAAGGGGTAGCGGCCCATGATCCGCTTTTCAATGCCTGACAGGGGCACATAATTCCCGTCTTCATCCACCACGCCGCCCCGTCCAAACAGAACATTGTCTCCGGGTACCTCCCGCAGGGGGAAGATGGTGGCGTTTTTGCCCTGCCACAGGGCCAGCTCCTGCTTTTCCGGGAAGGGGGTGTTGTACATCCGTTTCAGCCAGGCGGCCTTCTTGGGACGCATGTAGTCATAGGTAATGTGAAACACTGGGGCAGCGCCGCCAGCTGCAAGGTTGGTCATAGAAATGTCCTTTCCGGCTTTCCTGATTTGGGCGGAAGCGTTTTGCGGGGCGTCTCAGCCGCCGGCTTCTCCCCAATACCCGTTTATACTGTAAGCATTCTACCATATTCCGCCGCAAATGTAAACCGACAATCTGGAAAAGTCGAAAAAATCCCAGGCCCGATGGGATAGCCGGGACTGCCAGGGGAAGGCTTCACGCCTTCCCCCGCAACTGTGACAATATCACAGAAATCCCCGGCCCTTTGGGGTATACTAAGGTTACAAAATAAATGACAGGAGGACAACAATATGTCTGCGATCACCATTACCCGTGAGAATTTTGAAAAAGAAGTGCTGCACAGCGACAAGCCGGTGCTGCTGGATTTCTGGGCACCCTGGTGCGGCCCCTGCCGTATGGTAGGCCCTGTCCTGGAGGAGATTGCCGCCGAGCGTTCGGATATCGTGGTGGGCAAGGTCAATGTGGATGAGCAGTCCGGCCTGGCAGCCCAGTTCCGGGTGTCCAGCATTCCCATGCTGGTGGTAATGAAGGACGGAAAAATCGTCAACCAAACCGTAGGCGCAAGACCGAAGGCCCAGATTCTGGCCCTGCTGTAAAACAAAGGGGGCTGTTTTCCGGAGAACGGAAGACAGCCCCGTATTTTTTGCCGCTTGGTACAGGAAGCGGCCCCGGGAAGCGTGAAGCAATAAAAACCTTCAATCTTCTAACGAGAATTGCAGGTTCAGTGAGCAAAAAGCCTCGCTTTAGTTCGCCGCCGCAGCGGCGAATAAAGTCAGATCATTTTCTGCCGGGGCGTGTACCTGGCAGAAAATACATCTCAGGCTGCGTGTGTGC
>CAYRDE010000112.1:0-6420 GCA_964422935.1 uncultured Oscillospiraceae bacterium
ACACCGACCAGGTGACCATGGAGGCCCGGTGCTACGGCTTTGCGAAGCGGTTTCAGCCTTTCCTGGTGAACACCGTGGTGGGCTTCATTGGGCCGGAATACCTGTATGACGCCAAGCAGGTGACGAGAGCGGGGCTGGAGGATCACTTCATGGGCAAGCTCACCGGCATTTCCATGGGCTGCGACTGCTGCTACACCAATCACATGAAGGCGGACCAGAACGACATTGAGAATCTGGCGGCGCTGCTAAGCCTGGCGGGGTGCAACTACTTCATGGGCATTCCCCATGGGGACGATATCATGCTCAACTATCAGACCACCGGCTTCCGGGAGACGGCGGCCCTCCGGGAGATCACCGGCAAGACTGCCATTCCGGAGTTCCAGCGTTGGCTGGAGAGAATGGGCTTTGTGGAAAACGGAAGGCTGACAAAGAAAGCGGGAGACGGCTCGGCGCTGCTGTTCTGAACCGGATGGCAAAGGCTCCCCCCTTGCACAGGGGACCTTGGTGCGGCGTAGCACTGTAAAGCACAGGGAAGATTTGGAGCGCGCAAAGGCTCCCTTGTGTAAAGGGAGCTGGCTCGCGTAAGCGAGACTGAGGGATTGCCCAACGTTGGTTTAGCCTCGCAGTTGGTTCAAACCGGAAGCGCTCTAAGCAACCCCTCCGTCAGGGCTTCGCCCTGCCACCTCCCCTTACACAGGGGAGGCTTTGAGGCGCGGATAAGGAGGAATTATGGAAAAAGATTTACAGGCCCGGCAGGAGGCCAGAGAACTGGCCCGGGCGGCGGAACAGGCCCAGAGAAGCCTGGGGAACATGTCCCAGGAGCAGCTGGATCACATCGTGGAGGCCATCGCCGCCGCCTTTTCGAAGGAGGCGGGGAGCCTGGCGGAGCTGGCTGTCCGGGAGACGGGCTTCGGCAATGTGCCGGACAAAACACGAAAAAATAAGTTCGCCTCGGAAACCGTGGCAAAGGCCATGCGGGGCATGAAAACCGTGGGGATTTTAAAGGACGACAAGGAAAAGAAGCTGTGGGAAATCGCCGTGCCCGTGGGGGTGATTGCTGCCATCATCCCCAGCACCAACCCCACCTCCACGGTGTGCTATAAGGCCATGCTCGCCATCAAGTCCGGCAACGCCATCGTCTTTTCTCCCCACCCCAAGGCCATGGGCTGTACCAGAAGGGCGGCGGAAATTGTGGCGGCGGCAGCGGAGGCGGCGGGGGCGCCAAAGGGATGCATCGGCTGCACCAGCATCCCCGCCATCGAAGGGTGCCGGGAGCTGATGGGCGCCCCGGAGGTGAAGCTGATTCTCGCCACCGGAGGCCCCGGCATGGTGAAGGCGGCCTATTCCTCGGGAAAGCCCGCCATCGGCGTGGGGCCGGGGAACGGACCGGCCTATATCCATCGAAGCGCAGATGTTGCCCAGGCCATGGAGAAAATTTTACAGTCCAAGACCTTTGACTTTGGCACGGTCTGCGCCTCGGAGCAGAGCATCATTGTGGAAAAGGACATGGAGGAGACGGTGAAGCGGGAGGGCAGGAAGCGGGGCTTTTACTTCCTGAGCACCGAAGAGGCGGGGAAGCTTTCGAAAGTGCTGTTCCTGCCCACCGGCGGGATCAACCCGGGGATCGTGGGCAAAAGCGCTCTGGCGCTGGCGGAAAAGGCGGGGCTGACCGTGCCGGGGGATACCCGGATTCTGGTGGCCCGGGAGCAGGAGGCGGGGCCTACCCGGCCCTATTCCATGGAAAAGCTGTGTCCCGTGCTGGCCTTCTTCGTCATGGACAGTGAGGACGCGGTGCTGGAAAAGGCCGTGGAGGTGCTGACCCATGAGGGCAGCGGGCACACCTTCTCCATCCACGCATCCAACGAGAAGGTCGTTCGGAAGTTTGCGGCGAAGGTCCCTGTATCCCGGTTCCTGGTGAACACCCCGGCGGTGCTGGGGGGCATCGGGGAGACTACGGGATTGTTCCCGGCTCTGACCCTGGGCTGCGGGGCCGTGGGGGGCAGCAGTACCTCCAACAATGTGTCCCCGTTGGATCTTATTAACATCCGGCGGGTGGCCTGGGGCCTCAGCGAGGGGGAAAGACCGAAGGTCAGCGTGGACGAGAATCTGGTGGAGCTGCTGACGACAAAGATTCTGGAGCGGTTGGGATGAGGGTTCCGGGTATTGGGGCTGAGTGAATAGTGAAGAGGTTTGAGGTATGGAGGAACTGGAAGGGCTGGTAGAGCAGGTGGTGGGGCGGCTGTTTGTGGAGCTGGAGGCTTCCGGGCGGCATGTCCATGTTACGGATTGCCAGGCGGAAATTCTGTTTGGGCACCCGTTGACACCGAAGCGGCCCCTGTCCCAGCCGGGGCAATTCTTATCCAACGAGCGGGTGACGGTGCTGGGGCCAAAGGGAGAATTTCAGAATGTGGCAGTTCTGGGGCCGGAACGGGAGGCGGGTCAGGTGGAGATTTCCCTGACAGACGCCCGGGCTTTGGGCATCGACGCCCCCATCCGGGAATCCGGAAAGGTGGAAGGAACCCCGGGGGCGGTGCTGGTGGGGCCAAAGGGCCGGGTGACGCTGGCGGAAGGGGTCATTGTGGCAAAGCGCCATGTGCATTTACGGCCCCAGGACGCGGCAAGGTTTCAGGTAAAGGACAAGCAGATCGTCCGGCTCCAGGCGTTGACGGACCGGCCTCTGATTTTTGAGGATGTGGTGATTCGGGTCCGGGAGGACTTTGCCCCCTATGCCCATCTGGATTACGATGAGAGTAACGCCTGCGGCTTTCACAAGGGGGACCTGGGGAGGATTCTTCCATGATCCGGGCGCTGCTCATCGGGCAGGAGCCGGGGCCGGCGCTGGGGTATGAATATGTGAAGGAACCGCCCTACGATGCGGTGGTGATTGGGTCATTGACCCTGGGGCAGCTGCTCCGGTTCCGGGAGGAACGGGTGCTTTCCGCCCTGGCGGAGGGGAAGCCCGTGTATCTCTACACCCCGGGGCTTCCGGAAGCGCCCAGAAACCGGGCACTGGGGGGCAGTCTCACCGCGGCCCAACGGGAACTGAAAAACTGGGGCGTACTGTTTACCGACGGGGGCAGAAAGCGCCTGGTGACGGCGGAGGAGGCAAAGGCCCTTCGGGCCGCCGGGCGTCAGCCCAGCCCCGGGGCGGTGCTGACGCCATTGGCGAAGGAGATTTTGGAAGGAACGGGAAAATGATTAGTGAATAGTGAATAATGAATCATTACGGTATCGCCTTCGGCGATGGATTGAAAGATTGGAGGAAGTATGAAGGTAGGGAAAGTTGTGGGGTCTATCTGGGCGACCAGGAAGGCGGCCTGCTTACAGGGGCAGACCTTTCTGGTGGTGGAAAGCGACGGGGAGCGGGTCGTGGCGGCGGACCAGGTGGGAGCTGGGACGGGCGACCGGGTACTGCTGGCAACGGGAACGGTGGCGTCCAGGTACTGCATGGACGCCCCGGTGGATGCCGCGGTGGTGGCGATTGTGGACGAGAGTGGAGCGGGAAATAAAACGTAGGTGCTGTCATTTGCTGAGACTATTATAGCACATATGTTTGAAAATGTCAAGTGAAGCGGGGATGCCCTCTCAGTCACAGTGTGCGCACTGTGACAGCTCCCCCAAAGGGGGAGCCAAGAGCCTGTACCATACCTTTGCCGCTCTAAAACATTTAGAAAACCCCCTTGGCTCCCCCTATGGGGGAGCTGTCACGGCGTAAGCCGTGACTGAGAGGGCTTTGGAGGTATCTATGTCATTTCACGAAATACTGATTGCCCTGATGGCGGGCTTTGCCGTTCTGGGTGCCATGGACCGGATTGCCGGGAACCGGTTCGGCCTGGGGGAAAAATTCGAGGAGGGTATCCTCGCCATGGGCTCTCTGGCTCTGGCGATGGTGGGCATCGTGTCCCTGGCGCCCGTGCTGGCGGCGATGCTAAAGCCGGTGGTGGTGCCCCTGTATTCCTTCCTGGGGGCGGACCCTGCCATGTTCGCGGGAACCATTCTGGCCTGCGATATGGGGGGCGGGCCTCTGGCGGCGGAGCTGACCGCCGATCCCCAGGCGGCCCTGCTGGGGGGCGTGCTCACCGGCTCCATGCTGGGGGCTACCATCGTCTTTACCATCCCCGTGGCAATGGGGATTTTGAGGGAGGAGGACCGGCCCGCCATGGCGAAGGGCATCCTCTGCGGCATCATCACCATTCCTTTTGGGGTGTTCGCCGGGGGCGTCACCGCCGGGTTTCCGGTGGGGATGGTGGCGGGGAACTTGACGCCCATTGCCCTGATTGCGGCCCTGATTGCGTTGGGCCTTTGGCGGGCGGAAAAGGCCATGGTGAAGGGCTTCGCCGTGTTCGGGAAAATCGTGGTGGCGGTGGTCACCGTGGGCCTGGCGGCTGCCATTGTGGAGGCGCTGACAGGGTTTGTGATCATCCCCGGCATGGCCCCGATTTCTGAGGGGTTTGCCACGGTGGGCACCATTGCCATTGTGCTGGCGGGGGCATTCCCCCTGGTGCTGGTGCTGACCCGGGTACTGCAAAAGCCCCTTCTGGCGCTGGGAAAGGGGCTGGGCATCAACGATACCGCGGCGGCGGGGCTGATTGCCAGCCTTGCCAACTCCATTGCCACCTTCGGCATGGTGAAGGATATGAACGAACGGGGGAAGGTCGTGAACATCGCCTTCGCCGTGTCGGCGGCCTTTGTCTTCGGGGATCACCTGGGGTTCACGGCGGGCTTCGCTCCGGAACTGCTGGGGGGCATGATTGTGGGGAAGCTGGTAGGAGGTGTCAGCGCCGTTGCCGTGGCGCTGTGGCTGACCAGAAAAGAAGAAAAAGCCCCCAGGGCTTGACAAGATTGCGGCCCTGGGGTATAATGAAAATATAAAAGGGCGCTGCCGATGATAGACGGTTAGCTCCCCAGAGTGCTACAAAGAAGTAGCCGCACAGATGGGACTGGGGCGGCTACTTCTTTTTTATGCTGATAACCATAACGATTAGGCAAGCAAAGGAAATGAGTACGCTGACGAACTGAAACAGTCCTTCATATGTAACCATGTCCACCACCCCCTTTCTTTCGATTGGGGGTAAGAAGTGCTACCCCCGAAAAGGGGAGACGACCCGACTACCATACGAATGGCAGCGCCCAGCGGTACCCTGATGATACCGCCAACCACAGCATACCCGAGATTTCGACAAAAGTCAATAGCCGGGAGATTAAAGCAGAAGAAAAAGCCCCCAAGGCTTGACAAGATGGCAGCCCTGGGGTATAATAAGCATATAAAAGGGCGCTGCCGGGATAGACGGTTAGCCCCTCGAAGTGTTACAAGAAGTAACCGCTACATTGAGGGATGGGGCGGTTACTTCTTTTTTGTGATCGTAATGATCAGACCGGCAAAGGAAATGAGGACCAGCATGAGCTGAAACAGTTCATCATATGTAACCACATTCACTTCAACCACCTCCCTCCATAGAAGAACGGGAGGAAAAGGAAGCTCGCCTCCCGAGGGAGGGGATTCACCGCCTACCATAAGTCTAAAAAAATGGCAGCACCCAGCGGTACCCTGATGATACCGCCATCCACAGCATACCCGAGATTGTGACAAAAGTCAATAGCACGGAAGAAAAAGGTTGACAAATCCGTATCCTTCGGGCTATAATGGGAACAATATGCAAAAGCTGTGAAGAGAAGAGTATCCCGGGAAAGCCGGTCAGAGAGCCTGGACAGGTGAGAGCAGGCACGGATGGAACCGGGGGAACATGGTCTTGGAGCTGACGCTTCGATAGGTAGAGGTGTCCGGGTGCGCCCGTTATTGCGTCCATGAGGCAGCGAAATGCTGCAAATCAAGGTGGTACCGCGTCAATTCTTGTCGCCCTTGGGAAGATTCCCCAGGGCGGCTTTTCATTTTAAGAGGAGGAAACAATCCAATGTGCGAGAAATGCAGAGGTAATTACTATATTACCACCCCCATCTACTACCCCTCGGACAAGCTCCACATCGGCCACGCCTACTGCACCGTGGCCACCGACGCCATGGCCAGGTTCAAGCGGCTCCAGGGCTACAACGTCATGTTCCTCACGGGCACCGACGAGCACGGCCAGAAGATCGAGGACAAGGCTAAGGAAGCCGGGGTCACCCCCAAGCAGTTTGTGGACAACATCGTCCTGGGGGAAAAGGGCGTGCTGGATCTGTGGAAGCTGATGAACATTTCCTATGACCGGTTCATCCGCACCACCGACGACTACCACGAGGCCGCCATCCAGAAGATTTTCAAGAAGATGTATGACAATGGAGACATCTACAAGGGAAAATACGTGGGCAAATACTGCAAGCCCTGCGAGTCCTTCTGGACGGAAAGCCAGCTCATTGACGGCAAATGCCCCGACTGCGGCCGGGAGGTTCAGGACGCCGAGGAAGAGGCCTACTTCTTCCGTC
>CAYRDE010000113.1:0-4553 GCA_964422935.1 uncultured Oscillospiraceae bacterium
AGATGACATACCGGGTATGAACCGGCTACTCTACCAACTGAGTTATGCCGCCATATTGGTCAACCGATCTCGGCACCGCCGAAATCAGCTTCTTTATTATATCCACCGGGTGTAGCTTTGTCAAGAAAAATTTTTGATTTTTTTCAGAAACTTTTGGGAATCCTTTCCAGGAGGTGATTTCCATTGAAACTTCTGAAACCCACCGTCCTGTTTTCCCTGGGCGGCAGCGCCTATGTGACCCTGGAACTGATGTACCGGGGCTTCAGCCATGTGAGCATGTTCGCCGCCGGCGGTGCCTGCTTTCTGCTCATCGGTCAAATTCCCAGGCTTCCCCTGCCAAAGTCTCTCCGGGCCTGCTGCGGCGCCGGGATCATCACCTCCGTGGAGCTGATGACGGGGCTGCTCTGCAATCGGGATTACGGAATCTGGGACTACCGGGGTCAGCCGGGAAACTTTCTGGGGCAAATCTGCCCGCTGTTCACCCTGCTTTGGATTCCTGTTTCCGCCGCCGCCTTGCGCCTTTACCGCTGGGCTGACGGAAAGCTTACCCGCGTCCTTTCTGCCATCTGAGAAAGCCCCGAAAGGTGAAAACCCGGGCCGTCTTTAAAGAGACGGCCCGGAAAGTATGGAAGGGATCAGGCAATCCGCACTGCGGCAACCACCAGTCGACCATTGTCCAGAGTGTATTCACAGGTGGACAGGCAGAGCAACTTATCACCGTACACGGGGGTAATGCCGGTATCATAGAAGGACAGATCCTTGCAGGTCTTCACGAAGGTATCAAACTCCTCCTTCGTGCCATCCACAAACTTGTGGTAGCTAAAGCCTTCGCCAATGTTGGCGCTGGTCTTGAAAACAGCAAAAATCTTATAGGTATGGTACTCGTAGAGGGTGTTGAAGAAAATCATGGGGTTATTTTCCCAGACGTACTTCTCGGTGTAATTTTTCAGGGACGCAAACATGCTGCCGTCAGCCATGTGGTGACCAAACAGGGTAATGTTGTCGCTGGGCTTGTCGATGTCCGCGTCGCCCCAGGCGTAGATGGCACCGTGGGCGCTGCTCTGCTTGTCAAAGTTGTGGTCGATGTAGTAGTTGGGGTTGTCCGGGGTCTGGAGCACCGGGTAGTTGATCTTTGTACCCTCAATTTGCAGCCAGCCTACCATATCATTGTTGAGGTCATAGACCTCCTTGTAATCCTTGCTCATGGTAGGCTCTGTGGCAGCTTCGGTGGTTTCCGGCGCCTGGGTGGTCTCCGGTGCCGCAGTTGTCTCAGGCCCTTCCGGAGCCGGTGTTGTCTGGGGCTTCGACACCATATTGGCAAGCTGATCGGCACGGTCTTTTTCCGCTTTGCTCTCCACGATATAGTTGCCAACCAGAAACGCGCTTACTGCAAACGCGATCACAAGAAGGATCACGGTAATGGTAAATAAAAGTTTTTTCGTATTCATAGGCAGACACCTCCTTTTTCTATATTATAAATCAGCCCGCCTCCCCTGTCAAGCCAGGCGGTTCTTAAGAAACGTTTAGGATTTTGCTAAGAAATCCTTCTTTGATTCCGCCGTTTCGGTTTCCAATCTCCGGGCGCTGAAGAAAAGATAGTACATTTCCAGCAGTACCATGGGCAGATCCGTCATCAGGATGCACCAGTCCATCATCATTGGCAGCAGCAGCGCCACCAAAATGCCCAGGGTTCTGAAGGAGAGATTCCGTTTCAGGGATGTCAGCCCTATCAGCCCCAGCATGGCGCTCAGTGCCAGCCCTGCCGGGATGGAAAACTGGTACATCAGGTTCATAAATACATTGTGCGTATTATTTACCGCCCAGGCGTCAGAAAGTGGGATTTCCAACAGCCCCGCCATCCGACCCACGCCATAGGGGTTTTCCTGAATCGCGGTCAGGCCCGCCTTCCAGATATAGGTGCGGCTGCCCAGGGTGAAAATATCCCGCTTTTGGGAAATCACCACCAGCCCCAGCACCAGCACCGCCGCCACCGGGATCAGCCAAAGCAGCCGCTTTGGCTGAAAGCGACCGTTCTTCCAAAAAATACGGTCCGCCAGCATTCCAATGAAGATGAACAATGCGGCAAACATGGAGGTCATTACGTTGGAGATCACCAACCCCACCACCATCACGCCGACAGCGCCATAGTAGGTCCACTTGCTCCGGAACAGCCTGCGGTAGGTAACGATCAGAGACAGGAACAGAATCAGCATAAAGGCATACTGACTTTTGTGGAGATAGATGCCGTTGTAACGCCGCTCATAGTAGCTGGGGTCCACCGGGATCAGACTAACCCTGCCGTTGGCAAAGTCCAGCCCATAGTAGCCCAGGAAGTAGGGCACCAGCCACAGAGCATTGGCAATCACCACCACCCGGAGGAAATACCGGATCACCTCGTCGCTCTTTTCCAGACTGTCCCCCTTCAAATACAGGAGGGCGATAAACATGAGGAAGGGCACAGAGAGGTTAAACTGGCTGGAATACCAGTCAAGCTGCCTCAGGTTTGCGCGCAGCGCAGCCAGGTTATAAAGCACCAGCAGACCCAGCAGCCCCCAGGCAAAGGGATTCTTTTCCCGCCAGGGAATCCGCTTCTGCACCAGCAGCACGACCACAAGCAGAAAGGCAAAAACATTTACCAGAATCCCGTCGGGGCTGAAGGGGGAATTATACACAGAGTAATACGCCGGGTAGAACAGGGCAAAAAACAGGAAATGCTTCAGCATGGTCTCCGGGGCGCTATTCTTTTTCAGGGCATCCAGCATCGATCCACCCACTCCTTTGCGGCCCGGGCCTCAGTCTTCAAAGGTCAGAATGTCCTTATATTTCTCCTTGAACATGCCGTAGACCGCGTCCAAAATGGCCTCGTCCTCCACAGCCAGGTAGTTCTCATTCTCCTCGTCCACAGGCTCCACCTCCAGAATGACAATTTCGGTGGCTTCCTCTTCGGCGGGCATGAGTACCAGATATTCCTTGCCTTCATAGGTCAGGCAGTCTAAGTATTCAAAATCCGTATCCACGCCGTTTTCATCGGTGAGGGTCAGAATTTCGGTTTCTTCTTCCGGGGTCATGTTTTCGTTTTCCATAATGCTATTCTCCTTAAAATGGCAAGCTTTTTAAAAAGCTTTGGATTTGGAGGTATTATAGCATAGTTTTAGTGCCTTGTCTACCGGAAGAAAAACGCATTTGGGCCTCTCCCCCGGATTCCGTTTCAAAGGCCCTGGAAGATACCCGTTTCCATGCGTAAAAAATGCAGGCAAAAAATTGTAGGGAACGGAGAATTTTTCCTTTCCCCTTTTCTTTTGACCGGAAATCGGTTATACTGTTTTCGGAAAATTTCCAAATTCAACCATGCCAGGAGCCATCCATGAGAATCCTTTATGATAGTAAGCAGACAATTTATAAAACACCCTTCGGCACCCTGACCCCGGATGCGGAATGCCGTCTGAACATCCACATTCCCCGGACAGTGGAGGCCACCCATGTGACCTGCCTTCTCAAATATGACAGCGGTCAGGAAGCCCAGAATATCCCCCTGTATCTCTCGGAGCATAAGGGGGCTTACGAGATTTTCTCCGGCACCTTTTCCATTCCCCATCCGGGACTGTATTTTTATTACTTTTACATCGACACCCCCTCCGGCGGCTTCCGGCTGTTTAAGGAGGGAGACGACACCAATATGGAAGCGGGAGACCTGTGGCAGCTCAGCTGCGTCCCCGCCGACTTTCACACCCCGGACTGGGCAAAGGGGGCCATCATCTACCAGATTTTCCCGGACCGGTTCTGCAAGTCCGGCGAGTGCGACCTCACCGGCAAGCTGGAGCCCTATACCGTCCATAAGTACTGGCACGAAGAGGTGGACTGGAGACCCACCGACCAGGGTGTGGTCCTGAACAACGACTTTTACGGCGGAAACTTCCGGGGCATCACGGAAAAGCTTGACTACCTTGCCAGCCTGGGCGTGACCCTCATCTACCTCAACCCCATCTGCAAAAGCTTTTCTACCCACCGTTACGACACCGGCGATTATAAGGTTCCCGATCCCATGCTGGGCACCGAGGAGGACTTCCGGGAGCTGTGCCGCCAGGCCCACGCCCGGAACATCCGCATTGTTCTGGACGGCGTCTATTCCCACACCGGCTCCAACAGCCCCTATTTTAACCGGGAGGGGGCTTTCGACAGCGTGGGCGCCTACAATTCCCAGCAATCCCCCTATTATAGCTGGTATACCTTCTACCACTGGCCGGATTCCTACCATTCCTGGTGGAGCTTTGACACCCTGCCCACCGTGAACAAAATGGACCCCGCCTTCCTCAACTACATCATTTTTGACGAGGACAGCGTGGTGGCCCACTGGCTGAACCTGGGCTGCGACGGCTTCCGGCTGGACGTGGCGGACGAGTTGCCGGATGAATTTCTCCGACTTCTCCGCCAGCGGGTCAAGGAGATTAAGCCCGACGCTCTGATTCTGGGAGAGGTCTGGGAGGATGCCTCCAACAAGATTGCCTACGGTCAGCGCCGCCGGTACTTCACCGGGGCGGAGCTGGACAGCGTGA
>CAYRDE010000113.1:4563-6304 GCA_964422935.1 uncultured Oscillospiraceae bacterium
GCCATCATTCAGTATGTCCGGGGGATTGACGGCGGCAAGGGTCTCCGAAACACGGTTATGACCATTGTGGAAAACTATCCTCCCGAGGTGGTGGTCTCCAACATGAACCTGCTGGGCACCCACGATACCCCCCGGATCCTCACCGCCCTGGTGGATGATTTCGACGGCAGCCGGGAGGAAAAGGCCAAGCGGAGGCTCTCCCGGAACCAGTTTGACGTGGCCTGGGAAAGACTACTCATGGCCTCCTTCCTCCAGTACACCCTTCCCGGCAGTCCCAACATCTATTACGGAGACGAGGCCTGCATGGAGGGCTATCGGGACCCCTTTAACCGCCGCCCCTATCCCTGGGGCCAGGAGAACCCGGATTTTCTCAACCACTTCAAGCGTCTGGGCCGCCTGCGCCGGGAGCATCCCGCCCTTCGGCTGGGAGACATCTCCTTCTTCGCGGCAGAGGATAAACACCTGGGCTTCACCCGAAGCTATGGGGGGAAAACCTACCGGGTCTACTGCAACCGCAGCGGCGACGCCTGGGAGGTACCCTCCGGGAAACTGGTGGTAGGCTACAATCTGCAAATCGTAGCGCCTGACTGGCTGACCTTGGGCCCCCGGGGCTACTGTATTACGGAGGATAACTAATGGAAACGGAAACCTTTGTCTCCGGCTATTGCCGTCAGCTGGACAGCAGCCGGATGGTGGAAGCGGTTCTGGAAAACGGCACCGTTACGGAAGTGGACTGCTGCTATGGAAACTGTGTCTATCAGGGCAGCTGCCCCATCGCCAAAACCCTTGATGGTTTTGGCGAAGTGAATAGTGAAGAATGAAGAGTGAAGAATTATGGTGGCGGCTGCGCCGCATTTATAAATTTTCAAAATTGCAGGGAGAAGACCGCGGTCTTCTCCCTGCTCCTTAATTATTCACTATTCATTCTTCACTGAGTAACAAGTCAGCCAGCTGACTTGTTACTCTGGCATGGGCCAGGGGATGTCCAGCTGCTCCCACAAATTGACAACCCAGGGATATGGCTGCATCGTATCGGTATTCAGGAAGTTATGCCCTGCACCGGTGAGCCACTGACCGTTTTCTTCCCTGACGAAGGTATAGATTCCAAAATTCTCCACAGTTCCCTCCATGCCAACGATCATATAAACCGTGGAACCATCCTCTTTTTCATAGGTGTAGATGTAAGGTTTTCCCTCCTGCACCTGGTCGGTGATATCAATTTCCTCTCCGTGACCGGTAAAGTACAGCCGTCCCTCCCGCACCTCGGCGAAGGGCGGTGTCTCCGTGTCATAATGGACTTCCACCTTGCTTTTCCCCCGTTCGTTCTCTCCTTCATAAACGGTGAGGCCGGTTTCCGGTTCAAAGAACCTTACCACCAGATTCTCCACCGCCGCCCACACAGGTGGTGCCAGACAGATTACCAGCGCCAACACTGCCGCTGCCGACAGCGCAGACCGCCAAATGGGTCTGGGCTTTTTTCTTTCCCGTTCCTCCGCTGCCCGGAGAATACGTGCCTGGCAGTCTGCCGGCATGGTCACATCTTCATACATTGCCTTTACCTTGTCTTTCATATCGTTTCCTCCCTCAGCTGCTGTTTTAACATTTCCCTGGCCCGGCTCAGGCGGGTAGTCACCGCCGTCTGTCTGATATGCAGAAGCCCGCCGATCTCCGCCGTGGTCAGCTCTTCTGCATATTCCGCTCCGTAAGAGCAGCCAGACCGCATCGCATGGTGCACCGTTTC
>CAYRDE010000114.1:0-6171 GCA_964422935.1 uncultured Oscillospiraceae bacterium
GCATCCTTTTCAATATACTTCCGGTATTCCTCCCGGGTGGTGGCGCCCAGCATTTGCAGCTCTCCCCTTCCCAGGGCAGGCTTGAAGATGTTTGCCGCGTCAATGGCCCCCTCCGCGGCCCCCGCCCCCACGATGGTATGCATTTCGTCCACAAAGAGGATCACGTCCCCGCTGCGGCGAATCTCGGAGAGGACATCCCGCAGCCGTTCCTCAAACTCTCCCCGGTATTTGGTGCCCGCCACCAGATTTGCCATATTCAGGCTGACCAGCCGCTTTTCTTTCAGCTGAGGCGGCACAGCCCCCATCGCCATCCGTTGGGCAAGGCCCTCCGCAATGGCGGTCTTCCCCACCCCCGGCTCCCCGATGAGGGCCGGGTTATTCTTATTCTTTCGGCACAGGATACCGATGACCATGTCGATCTCCTTCTCCCGTCCGATCACCGGCTCCATGGTAGCCGCCTTGGCTATCAGGTCCTCGCTGAACTGTTCCAATAGTTTCGTTGTGACCGCCTCCTTTTTCCCTTTGCCGGGCGCTTCCCGCTCCCAGCGCAAATACTCGATTGTATGGGTAAACAGCTCGTTTCCGCTGATCCCTTCCAGCTTCAGCAGCTCTCCCGCGCCGCTTTCCTCTCTGCGTGCCATCGCCAGCAGCAAATGGACGGGCAGAATCTCCCGGCTTCCCTGCTGCTTTGCCTCCCGGGCCGCCTCCCGGAGGATACCCTTTGCCTCCCGGGTCAGCCCCTGGGGCAGAGGCAGGTCCGGCGTCCCCGTCCCGTACAGAAGCTGGGCCATGCTTTCCGTCAGCTCCGGGTCCACGCCCGCCATCCGCAAAAGCTGTCCGGTGCCTCCCGGCTCCTGGGTCATTGCCAGCAGCAGATGAATGGAGCCCACATAGCTATGGCCTAAATTTCTGGCCTTCTGGCCCGCCTGCAGGATCATTTCCGCAGTGATCGTATGGTAGCGCAAATGAAACCTCCTCGTTCTCCAACGCCTGGGGCGTCTGTGCTTCCGGGAAAGCATCGCCAATTACGGAAAAAAATATTCGCACTTTTTTGGAAAAAGGAATTGCATTTTCCGGAATCCATGTTACAATGGAGGTGCGTTATGTACATAGCGTACAAATACTATAAATATGATGGAGGTAAAACCATGGCTTACGTCATTACCGACCGCTGTGTTGCCTGCGGCTCCTGCGCTGAGCAGTGCCCTGTTGAGGCCATTTCCGAGGGCGACGGCAAGTACGAGATCAATCCCGATATCTGCGTCTCCTGCGGTTCCTGCGCCGACCAGTGCCCCGCTGAGGCCATTGAGGAAGGCTAATTTCTTCTGACAGTTTGACCTGCGCAAGACCTGCGCAGGTCATTCTTTTATTGTATCATCCCGGAAATTCTTTACGTCTCAGGAGGAACCATGGAATACCTGCCCGGCGGTCTCTGCCTGGAAATCCCCCGGGGGTGCTTTCCCCTAAGTACGGATTCCATGGTGCTGAGCCATTTTATCAAGCTTCCCAAAAATGCCCGGGTGCTGGACTTAGGCTCCGGCTGCGGCACTCTGGGGCTTTTGCTGTGTGCCAAAAGTGAACGCTGCCATGTCACCGGTCTGGAGCTGACGGAACAGGCCCACCTTGCCGCCCTGGAAAATATCCGCCGGAACGGTTTACAGGCCCGTATGGAAAGTATATGTGCCGATCTGCGGTCGGTATCCGAAATGTTTTTGCCGGGGCAGTTTTCCTGCTGCGTCTCCAATCCTCCCTACTTTTCCGGAGGCGCTGTGAGCCGTACCCACCCGCTTGCCCGGCGGGAGGATGCCTGCTCCATCGCCTCGCTGATGGATGCCGCCGCCTGGTCGCTCAAATACGGCGGGGATCTTTTTCTGGTCCACCGTCCGGAGCGGCTGGGAGAATTGATTGCCCGGGGCGCGGAACGAAAGCTGGAGGCCAAACGGCTGTGCCTGGTGCGTCATAAGCCCGGCGACGACGTTAGCCTGATCCTTTTGCAGTTTCGAAAGGGCGGAAAGCCGGGCCTTCTCTGGGAGGAGCTTTCTCTGTTCGATTCCGCCGGAAACCCCACCAAAGCCTATCGAGAAATTTACCATATGGAGGAAACCCTATGACCGGAATGCTCTATCTTGTCCCCACCCCCATCGGTAATCTGGGGGATATTTCCCTGCGCTGCCGGGAAACCCTGGAAAAGGCCGATTTTATCGCCGCCGAGGATACCCGGGTGACTTTAAAATTACTAAACCATTTGGGCATAAAAAAAAGCCTTGTCAGCTACTACGAGCATAACAAGGCCGTAAAAGGCGATAAAATTGTAGAGCGGATTCTGGGTGGGGAAACCTGCGCCCTGGTTTCTGACGCCGGAAGCCCCGCCATCTCCGATCCCGGTGAGGATCTGGTGAAGCAATGCGCCCAGGCAGGCATTGTGGTCTGCGCCATTCCGGGCCCCTGCGCCGCCATTACGGCCCTGAGCATTTCCGGTCAGGCCACCGGACGGTTCTGCTTTGAGGGCTTCCTGTCTACGGCAAAGAAGAGCCGTCGTGCCCATTTGGATTCCCTCATCCGGGAAAGGCGCACGATGATCTTTTACGAAGCCCCTCACAAGCTGCTGACCACCTTGGAGGATCTGCGGGACACCTTCGGAGAGGACCGGCCCATCAGTCTGTGCCGGGAGCTGACAAAGCTCCACGAGGAGGTGCTACGCACCACCCTGGGAGAAGCGGTTTGCCATTACACGCGCAATCCGCCCAAGGGAGAGTTTGTCCTGGTTGTCGCCGGGGCTCCTGAGGAGGAAAAGGAATCCTGCTCCCCCACGGATGCCGCCCAGCGGGTAGCCCAGCTTGTAGCCCAGGGCCTCAGCCGGAAGGACGCGGTAAAGCAGACAGCAAAGGAGCTGGATCTTCCGAAAAACGTGGTCTACGATGCGGCATTAAGCTGCGCGGAAGAGGAAGTCTCCCCCGGAGACTAAGCTTTCCTGTTTTCTGCCTGCCGCTTTCTCATGTGCCAGTCGGAATACATCCGGAATACCGTAGAACCAAGCAGAATTCCCACTGCCAGGATTCCGGCAATGGCTGCGGTATGGAGTCCCGTTTTCGCAAAGGTATTCATATCCCGCTGGAGCGCGTAGCTCATGGTGCGGTATACCCCTGCTCCCGGAATCATGGGGAAGATGGACACCACCAAATAGGAAATCGCGGGATATTTCCGGATTCTCGCCATGATTTCCGAATAAACCGAAGAAAACAGGCCCGACCAGAAATAGGCAAGCAGATCGCTGTAGCCTGCCTTCAGAACGACGAGATAGATGCCCCAGGAAAGTGCACCGCCCAAGGCGCACAGCAGCATGCCCGGACCGTGGATATTAAACAGCACCGCAAATCCGCAGCAGCTGATAAAGGCGAACACGCACTGGGCAGCAATGGAATAGTCGATGGGGGCAATGCTGTAAGGCGTTCCCCAAAGGGCAGAAGCGAATTGCCAGGCCGTGGCAGTGCCCAGAGCGATGGCAACGCCGATCAGAAACACCTGAACGATCCGGTTGATGCCGGAGTTGGTGTCTCCGTAGATGATATCCCGCATCGCGTTGGTAAACAGCAGTCCCGGCACCAGGAGCATAAGCGCACCTATGGTAACGGCATCCGGATTCCGGGTCAGTCCCAGTGCGCCCAGGCCATAGGCAAGCAAAGCCATAAAGAACGCGGCGGATATGGTCTGGAAGAAAGAATTGACCCTGCGCCTGGTCAGGAAATTCTGCACCAGGCTGATAACCACGCCGCAGACACCGGCGCAGAAGAAATCCGCCATTCCACCGCCGAAAAAGAGGCTGAATCCGGCGCCCCCAAAAAAAGCGCCCATATGATGAACCGCCACGCTGTAGCGCAGCCGGTTCTCACGCACCTGGATGAGCATTTCCTGGGCAGCCTCCGGCGCCGGTTTTTGGGTACATAGAACCCGGCTCAAGCCGTTCAGCTTTTCCACGGTATCCAGGTCGTTATCGTGGCTGCCAATCCGCCGGACCCGGGTAAGGTTGTGACCGTCGGGCTGGAGCAGGCTTACAATCAGCAGATTGGGGATGGCAAAGACCTCTGCCTGCATCCCATAGGCGGTCAGCACCCGGCTGACCGTCTCCTCTACCCGGAAGGTTTCCGCTCCGGCAATGGCAAGCTCGTATCCCAGGTCCGCCGCCATATCAAGTAAGGTTTCGTTATCCATGGAACCCCCATTTTGTGTGTCTCAGCGCGCTGCTCCCGAAAAGCCAAGCCCAGGCACTGAACGCATCCTTTTCTGGAATTGCATGCGCCTTCCAGAAAACCACATAGATTGGCTCTGTCCCGAAAACCGGCACAGAGCCTTTTCCCTTATTTCCTTGCGAAAATGATGCCCAGTGTACCGGGGCCGCAGTGGCAGGAGACGGTACAGCCGGCAATGGTTTCGTAAACGGTCTCAAAGTGTCCATAAGTATGGATGGCTTCCCGTACGGCATCGTAGGCTTCCTGAGATACCTCCGTATAGGTGAGGAAGAGGACGCTCTCGTCGATGTCCTCCCGGCCCTCCAGGCGGTCCTTTACATAGTGGGCAAGACACTTTGAAAAGCTCCCCCGGTATTTCTTGCCCACGATCATCTTGCCGTCCCTGACCTCAATGCAGGGTTTCAGATTCAGCAGGTTCGCCCCCAACGCAGTGGCGGAGGAGCAGCGTCCGCCCTTCGCCAGGTAGTCCAGCTTATCCACCACAAAGCTGGCTTCCAGCTTATCAGTAAAGGCATCCAGTGCCTTTTTCAGCTCGTCCAGAGAGGAAGCGGTCTTTGCCAGCTCACAGGCCTTCAGTACCAGCAAGCCCTGCGCGGTGGACAGATTCCGGGAATCTACCACCCGAACGTTATCGAATTCCGATGCTGCCAAAGTGGCGTTCTGGAAGCTGGAGGAAAAATCGGAGCTGATGGTAATGTGGACAACTCCGTCATAGCTTTCCGCAAAGGGCCGGAACGTATCCACATAGAAGCCCACACTCCGGGCAGCGGTGGAGCAAAGGTTTCCGCCGGCAGCCACATGGGCAAAGATATCACTGGGGACAATGGTCTGACCATCGAAAAATTCCTCCCCGTTTTTCATAACGATCAGAGGGGTGATGGTAATGTCATGCTTCCGAATCAGCTCCGGGGAAAGGTCACAGGTGCTGTCGGAAATGATTTTAATATTCATAGTTCCTCCTGTTTTTCCTGGATTAGCCGATGGGATCTGAGCCCATCATAAAACAATGGGGTTCTTTATTTTTGCTTCGGAGATAGCCCGTTCCCCAGTCCCGCATGGCAACCAGAATCGGCATCAGACTTTTTCCGGTTTCCGTGAGGGAGTATTCCACCTTTGGCGGGATGACGGCGAAGACCTCCCGGTGAATCAGTTGCTGGGTTTCCAGCTCCCGAAGCTGCTGGGTCAGCATTTTGGGAGTCGCCTTTCGAATCCGGCTCCGGAGCTCAGAAAACCGCAGCTTGCCGCCGGATAAATGCCAGAGTATCAGGGCCTTGTATTTTCCTCCGATCAGATCCAGCGTTGCCTCCACAGGGCAGTTTTCCGGGATTTCCATAGTAAGCCTCCTTTAGTATCTTTTTGGGTAGTATGATACAAATAAGTGCATACTTGCATTTTCCGCATTGCATGGTAGAATACTATCATAAAGATGTGTCTCTGTCAAACATAATTTCAGGGATGCAAAGGAAATATTCAAAAAAAGTTTCCTTGATTTTCCTACGGAAATTGGAAATAATGTAAGAGAGGGGAAATGCTATGAAGATGCAATTTGAAGTTACCGGAATGACCTGCGCGGCCTGCTCCGCCCGGGTGGAAAAGGTAACGAGAGCCGTAGAAGGCGTGGATAAGGCTGATGTCAATCTGCTGGCAGGCACCATGCAGGTGGAGGCCGCCAGAGAAGCCGTGGCAGAAGAGATTATGCAGGCGGTGGATAACGCCGGCTACCACGCTTTTCTGCCCGGGAAGGCCCAAAAGAAAGAGGAAGACCATAAAAAGGAAAAGGAAGACGAGCTGAAAGCCGTCCGCAACCGGATCATCGGCTCCGCCATCTGCCTTGTGGTTCTCATGTATTTCACCATGGGACACATGGTGGGTCTGCCTGCGCCCCATTGGTATCACGGCCTGGAAAACGCCATGGTATCGGCCC
>CAYRDE010000115.1:0-6142 GCA_964422935.1 uncultured Oscillospiraceae bacterium
GTTGTCAATTTTCAACTTTTCCCGAAAGTTTTTCATAGGGATTCCTCCAAATCCGTTAAATCAAATACTTCCTCAATGGTCAGCCCGAAGTAATGGGCGATTTTGTAGGCCAGAGGCAGGGAAGCGGTATATTTGCCGACCTCAATGGAGGTGATGGTCTGCCGTGTGGTACCTACAGCAGAGGCCAGCTCCTTCTGGGACAGCTTGTGAAGCTTGCGAAGCTCTCGAATCTTCGTTTTCATGGATTCTCCTTTGATATCCCGGAACGCGTCCGCCTCGGGATGGTGCTAAGTTAACTTTGCAAAAATAGTATAGCACGCTTTGCTTTATTTGTCAAGTATACTTTGCATAAAATGGAAAATAAACTTTGCAAAACAGGAAAACGCCCGAAGCAATCGCTTCGGGCGTTTCTTGTAACCGTACTTATTCGGCAAAGTCCTGGTCTTCTGCCACGGGCTCGGTGGGAGCGGGGGTGACAGGGGCCTCCTCAGCAGGCGCTTCCTCAACGGGAGCTTCCTCGGCGGCAGGGGCTTCCACAGGGGCCTCCTCGGCAGCGGGAGCTTCCTCAGCGGCAGGTGCTTCCTCAGCAGGGGCTTCCTCGGCGACATCTTCAACGGCATCGCACTCCTTGCAGCAGGGGCACTTGGGCAGCTTGGCAATAAAGGCTCTTGCCCATGCCACGATCTCCTCGCCATAGGTGGCGATGGCGTAGACGGCGCCCACAAGGGCTGCCAGAGCGGTCAGAATTTTCATCAAAGCTTTCATGTTAATAACCTCCATACGGTTTGATTTTCTTCTTTCAGTATAACCAATCATTGGGAAAAAAGCAAGAAGGAATTGCCTCTTTTTACAGAAAATCCATCTTTAAAGATAACCGTACATGCCCCGGACGCTGACTTCTCCGGAATTCACCGCTTCCAAATGACCGTCGGGGAAGCGGACCACCAGAGCGCCGCTGTCGTCCACAGTCAGGGCGCAGGCGTGACGGACCTCCTCCCCACGAACCAAAGACACCTGACGGCCTAAGGTCACGCAGTCCCTCCGGTATTGCGCAAACATGGCCTGCTGCCCGGTGAGAAGGGTTTCATTCATTTGAAATAAGGCGTCCAGCATGGCAGCCGCCACCCGGGCACGGTCAATTTCCTTCCCGGACATCATGGCAAGGGAGCCTGCCATGTCCCGGATATCCGGCGGGAAATCCTCCGGGGTTTGGCGGCAGTTGATGCCGATGCCGATGATGGCATAGTCCAGGGCTCCCTGGGGCGTAAAGCCCAGCTCTGTCAGAATGCCCCCCAGCTTCCGGGTTCCCCAGACCAGATCATTTGTCCATTTGATGCCGGGCCGCTGCCCGGTCAGGCCCTCCAGACAATCGCACATGGCAACGCCCGTGGCGCAGGTCAGGTGCATGAGCTGATCCGCCTGACAGGCAGGACGCAGGAGAATGCTCAGGTAGATTCCGACTCCCTCCGGGGAATAGAAGCTGCGGCCCCTTCTGCCCCGACCACCGGTTTGATGGCCTGCCACCAGCGCGGTCCCCTGGGGAGCGCCGGCCTGGGCCAGGCGCTTTAGCTGGGTGTTGGTGGAGTCGGTTTCGGGGAGAAAGGTGAGAAGCTCCCCCCAAGAATATTGGGGGGAGAGATGGGAGAGAATTTCGTTTTTCATACTCAATCAATGTCCTTCAGGACTTCCTCGGGGGGACGGTCCAGAATTTCGGGATGCTGCAAAATCCGCTTATAATGCTTGAAGAAGGCGGCGTAATAATAGCCGTCCAGAATCCGTTCATCCATGGTAAATTTCAGATCCACATACTTTTTCAGTACCACGGTGCCGTCCTCCAGCACCTCGGTGGCCCGGCGCTTCATGCCGAAGGCCCCAAATACCGGCAGGTTGCCGAAATTATACAGGTGATGGTAGATGGGCGGAATACCCAGGCTGCCCATGGAGGTCATAAACAGGGAACCGTGGAAGGGGCTGACCTCCAGCAGGAATTTGGGAAGGAGGCCAAAATAGTCCAGCAGCTTTAAAAGCCACACGGTGAATTTCAGAAAGACACCGGGAATCAGGGTCAGGGCCCCGGCGGTGTTGTCAAAGTCGGAATCCAGAGGGGTGCTTTTCACCTCGTCCACGGCGGACTGGAACTTCCGATAAACGTCGTCGGCGGTATCCCGGGGGCTTAAATGCACCTTGATGCAGGAATCCGGGGAGCTGGTGGACATTTCCTTCTTGATGGTCATGCAGTACTGGATATCTTCTCCACGGGAGTATACCTTCTGACCGGCAAGGAAGCGGTTCATACCGGGATAGCGGCAGACAGCCCGGCAATAGGCAGCCAGCAGCACATGATTGATGCCGAAGCTGGTCAGGCCCTGACGGCGTTTCTGACGGATATAGCGGTCAATGTGGGTGATCTCCAGGGACTCGGTGAAATAGTTGGTGGATTCATTCCGCTCTACCATAATATAGGGGACTACCTGAGACATGGCGGGGATGGAGCGGATGCGGCGTCCGTCGCTTCGATCACCCCAGGTGGGGTGATACTCGCCCTGGGGAGCCATCCGCACAGCGAAGGTTACGAAGGCCGCGCCGAGAAGGGCCAGAATGTCGGGGAGGAAAAAGCGCAGAGCCTGGGCATCCATGGCGAGCAGGGCGTTCCGGCAGTAATACAGCAGAAAAGCCAAAGGCGCCAGGGCAACCAGAATGATGGGCAGGGCGGTGTGGGTACGATTGCCGGTGACCACCTCGCCATAGATGGTGGCAAAGAAAATCAGGGCAATCCAGAACAGCCACAGCATCAGGCGGCTGTCTACGGTTCGCTGGAGCGCAAGCCCACAGTAAAGGGCAGCCATCCAGACGGGGACGGTGGTGCGGTAGAAACGCTCCTTGCCGTCAATGAGAATGATGAGCGCAAACAGGATAGTGGCTGCAAGAGGCAGAATAATTTGACTCCACACCGGAACAGGTCCACCAGACCCTTTCACACCGGCGAACCAAATGCGGGTCACTGCCGAAGCCACTAGGCACAGCGCCATCAGCCAGGTCAGCCCGTTTTTACGGCTGACATAAAAGTGTGTTCTGTTTTTCATAACGGAAACAGTATACCAGACTTTTTTTTACTTGACAAGAAAAATGAATAAATTTTAAACAAATTTTAAAGGAGCTTACAGCGACTCTTTCAAAGCGGCAATATGGCTGGGTGTGGTGCCGCAGCAGCCGCCCAGAAGATCCGCCCCGTTTTCCCGACACTTAAGCATAATCTCCCGGAAGGCCTCCGGCGTCATATCATATTCCGCCATTCCCTGGGCGTTGATCACCGGGGTTCCCGCATTGGGCTTGCAGACCAGGGGGATTTTTACGGACCGGCGCAGCTTGCTGACAAGATAGGGGGTCATATTGTCCGCCGCCACGCAGTTAAAGCCCAGAGCGGCGGCCCCGGCCTGCTCCAGATCCCTTAAAATGGGAAGGGCGTCAGCGCCGGAAAACAGCGCCCCGTCGGCCTGCATGGTAAAGGTGTAGAGCACTGCCCCTGCCCCTTCCAGCTCCGCAGCGGTGAGAATGGCCTCTGCCTCCTGGGGATACAGGAGGGTTTCCGCGGCGAGAAGGTCCGCCCCGCCCCCTATGAGGCCCCGGATCTGGCGGCGATAGTTTTCTACCAGCAGATCAAAGCTGTCCGGGTCCCAGCTGTCGCAGAAGGTAGCCAGAGTGGTCAGGTCTCCGGCGATGAGACAGCCGGGAGCGGCGGAGCGGGACAGGGCAACCAGAGCTTCGTTGATTGCTTCCGTTTGCTGCTCCAGCCCCACGGCTTTCAGCGCGATGGGCTGGGCCTGAAAGGTGGGGGCGTAAATGATCTGGCTCCCTGCCTGGGCATAGGCACGCTGTAAGGACACCAGAGGTTCGGGGTGCTCCAGAATCCACTGTTCCGCGCAGCATCCCTTTGGCATTCCGGCGTTGCGGAGATTGGAGCCGGTGGCCCCGTCCAGAAGGCAAAGGCCGTTTTTGACTTTTTCCTGAAAGGCTTCTTTTGTAAGCATGGAAAATACCCCATTTTGAAATTGATTTTTCTATTATATTCCAGTTTTGCGAGGATTGCAAGAGGATAACCCAATTGACCTTTTGGGCAGAATCTGATAGAATAGCTTTAATTTGGAAAACAAGGAGTCGGTTCTATGAAGAAAACCCTTTTACGGGAATACGCAAGGCTCATTGTCCGCAGCGGCGCCAATGTCCAGAAGGGCCAGGAGGTCATTGTTTACGCCGATTTGGACCAGCCGGAATTTGTGGCGATGGTGGTGGAGGAGGCCTATAAGGCAAAGGCGAAAAAGGTTACGGTGGAGTGGAGCTACCAGCCCCTGAAAAAGCTCCATGTCCGCTACCAGAACGTGAAAACCCTGGGTACGGTCACCGAGTGGCAGAAGGCCAAGCAGGAACACCAGTGTCAGGTGCTGCCCGCCACCATCTATCTGGAATCGGCAGACCCGGACGGCTTGAAGGGCATCAACATGGAAAAGGTCAGCAAGGCCAACCAGCTATCCTATCCCATTTTAAAGCCCTACCGGGACCGCCGGGAGAACTGGGATCAGTGGTGCATTGCCGCTGTCCCCGGGGCGGCCTGGGCGAAGAAGGTCTTCCCCGGAATGCGGGTCAGCACCGCCATGGAGAAGCTCTGGGAGGCGATCCTGGTTACCTCCCGGGCAACCGGGGACCCGGTCAAGGCTTGGGAAGCCCATAATGCCGATCTGGCCCGGCGCTGTGACTATCTCAATGGCCTCCAGATCCGCTCCCTTCACTACACCGCGGACAACGGCACCGATCTGACGGTGGGCATGATTCCGGAGGCGGAATGGAAGGGCGGCGGAGAGACCTCCCTCCAGGGGATCTTCTTTAATCCCAACATCCCTACTGAGGAGTGCTTCATCTCCCCAAAGAAGGGAGAAGCGGAGGGCATCGTCTATGGTACGAAGCCTCTGGCCTATCGGGGTCAGCTGATCGAGGACTTCTTTATCCGCTTTGAAGGCGGCAAGGCCGTGGAGGCCGGTGCGAAAAAGGGGGAGAATGTGCTGAAAACCATCCTCTCCATGGATGAGGGGGCAGCCTATCTGGGAGAATGTGCCCTGGTTCCCCAGAAGAGTCCCATCTGTGAAAGCGGTATCCTGTTCTATAATACCCTGTTTGATGAAAATGCAGCCTGCCATCTGGCCCTGGGCATGGGCTTTACCGGCGCCATCCGGGATTTCCAGAATAAGACAATAGAGGAGTGCCGGGCTTTGGGAATCAACGATTCCATGATCCACGAGGATTTTATGATCGGCTGCGACAGTATGAATATCGACGCGATCTGCGGCGGGGAAAGGACCGTTCCCATTTTCCGGAACGGGAATTGGGCATTCTAATGACAGAACAAGAAAAACAGCACAGCGGAGAGCTGTATAACCCCAGTGACCCGGAGATTATGATAGAGCAGTTGATCCGGATGGAGGCCCTGCGGGAATATAATACCATTCCCTATGTGGAGTTAAAGCGCCGGGAAGAAAAGCTTCGCGGTATGTTTGCGGAGCTGGGGGAAGGGTGCTATGTGGAGTCGCCCTTTTATGCCAATCACGCCGGAAGATATGTCCACTTTGGGAAAGGGGTCTATGCGAATTTCAATCTGACCCTGGTGGATGATACCCACATCTATGTGGGGGACCATACCATGTTCGGCCCGAACGTGACCATTGCCACGGCGGGGCATCCCATCTGCCCGGAGCTGCGGGAGAGAGGAACGCAGTACAATATGCCGGTTCACATCGGCAAAAACTGCTGGCTGGGAGCCGGCGTGGTGGTGCTGCCCGGTGTGACCATCGGAGACAACACGGTCATCGGTGCGGGAAGCATTGTGACGAAGGACATCCCCTCCGGTGTGGTGGCGGTAGGCAATCCCTGCCGGATTCTCCGGGAGGTCGGGGAGCGGGACCGGGAATTCTACTTCCGGGATCGGACCATCGATCCGGCAATCTGGCAGGAAATCAGAAAATAGTGAAAAAAACACTTGCATTTTCCGGCAGCCTGTGATATGATATCCGGGCGATTGAAGATTGCTTAGGGCAGTTATGCCCTTTAACTGATAAGAAAGAGGTGAACGAAATGAAGGAAGGTATCCATCCCA
>CAYRDE010000116.1:0-6103 GCA_964422935.1 uncultured Oscillospiraceae bacterium
ACTCGAAAGGCCGTTAAGAAAACAGTCCGGTGGACTGTTTTTAGGCCGTGGGAGAGTCCCTCGGGTTCAGAACGCATCCCGTAGGGATGTGGGCTGAACCCGAAAACAGGTTACGCAGAAACGTAATTTATTCGGATGGCGTGCATCTTAAGTGTTGCCCATTTCGCAGCGCGCCCTTTTTATTGTGCATAATTTTGCTTCAACGGAATGAAATGTCAGAATTTCAACTTGTGCAAAATTTGCACAAGCTGCGAAACGGAAACCGCACAAATTTCATAATCAAAACCGTTGCTGGAAAAGACGAAGTGTGGTATAATAAATGTAAAGAGCAAGGGGGTGTGTGCCATGATCGATATGGAATCCATTGTGCGGGAAGTTGACAGCTCGATGGCTATGGAGGGTATGCCGCTCTATTCCGAGGATAAGAACAGAATAAAAAAATATCTGGAAAATCCCAGCAGCCTGGAAAAACTCGTTGGCTCGCTGGTGGAAAAGCATACCGTACCCCTTCGTGGGAGGAAAATGGTATGATGCGGGATTATAGCTACTCCTACGAGTGGGACCGGGAGTACTGCTACCCAAATTCCAGCGTTCTGATCAACAAGCTGAATATCTGGAATGAAGATGCACTTCATACTGCGGAGCGGGAGATTACATCCCTTCGTTTGGCAGCAGCAAAGGCACAGCCCATAAAAGGGAAACTGAATATGGGGCATTTGCAGAAGATCCACGCATATTTGTTTGGGGACATTTATGATTGGGTCGGAAAGCTTCGCCATGTGAATATCGCAAAAGGAAACCAGTTCTGCCTTGCCATGAATCTGGATATCTATGGGAGCAACCTGTTTCAAAAGCTGGAGGAAGAGCACTATTTGATTGGAACAACAGAACGGATCCCCCAGAGACTGTCTTACTATTTCAGCGAAATAAACGTGTTGCATCCTTTTCGGGAGGGAAATGGCAGAACGCAACGTCTGTTTATTGAGTATCTCGCCTCAGTCGCCGGGTACCGGGTAGATTTCTCGTCGGTCAGTCCGGAGGAGATGATTTCTGCCAGTGCAGATTCCTTTGCCTGCGAGTATGAAAGCATAAACCGGATGTTTGAGAGGATCACAACACCGATCCCGGAAGAAGAGCAGGTAGAGCGGATTCGGTTCTTTTTGGGAGACAAAGGAAAGCCTCTGGCTTGGCTGCGGGAAACCAACCGGTAATCCATTGAAATCTACGAATGATTTTTTCTTGGAATAAAGGAAAATGATGTGCGTCTAAACTTTTGCCCAATCACAAAAATCGGCTGCTTTCGTCAGAAGGTTGCCGATTTTTACTTCTTCACTCTTCACTTTTACTTACGGCCGATTTTTGGGAATGAATAATGAATAGTGAATAGTGAAGAATTAGGATGCGGGGGACGGGTCTATGGGTAGTCCGTTGCAGGATAAATCGAAGGCGTTCGCGCTGGAAGTGATTAAAGGGCGGATTTTATTGCAAAGCTGCTGATCGCGTCTATCAATACGGCGAAAAATAATGGGAAGTAATGGCACCGGGCCGCATTCGCGGCCCGGGGTTTTTCTTATTCCCGCTCCTCTCCGGCTTTTTCTACCAGATTCGCGCTTTCCTCCAGAAGCTTAATCAACCACTGGGGTACCCTGGCCCCCATTTTTACCGCGTTCTCTAAAATGCTCCCCAGCTCCGTGATCAGATACCAGGCCGTCACCAGCGGCAGCACCGCCCCGGGCCAGCTCAGACCCAACGGCAGCTGCTGCGCCATGGTCGCCAGAACCCAGTCCGTCAGCGCCGCCACCGCTACGGTGACAATCATGCCACCCTTGTGCCACAGGCCCTCCCGGGCGGCGGCGCTGCTCCATTTTCCCTCCCGGCAGGCTGCCGCTGTGCCGCTCAGGTAGTCCAGGGCCATGACCCCAACCCAGCCCAGCAGCAAAATGCCCTTCCAGCCCAATGCCAGACCCAGCCCCGTCAGGGCCGCCGCCAGAGCCGCCTTTCCTGCCATCCATTTTTCGTTCATACTACCCCTCCTATTCGATGTCCATGTGGACAAAGCTATGGTCAATTGCGTAGGCGTAGCGGACCCCGGTGAGGCTTTGCACATAGGGCACCACCGCCGACGATGAGAAGCCCCGGACCGAAAAGTCCATGGCCTTCCCCGACAGGTGCCGGGAGTTGCTCACCCCGCCTACCGCCTTGTTATGAACCGGGCATCTGACCCCTGAGGATACCGTCACCGGCACCCCAAAGTGGGCACGGACCCGGTCCGCCAGTCTGATTAACTTCTCCTCCGGCTCGGCGGGGAAGCCATCACAGTGCTTCCCGCCGCAGTGACACCGGAATTCCTCCCGGGTGAAATACCGGATTTCCGCCCAGAAGTCCTCTCCCGGCTTGTGCCAGTCCCGGGCCACCGCCGCCTTCAGAGCGGCCCAGGTCTTGGGGCCGGGAATGCCGTCGATGTCCAGGCCGCCGTAGGCCCTTTGAAACGCCCGGAGGGCCTCCGCCCCCGGATAGCCCAGGTAGCGAAGCAGGAGACTCAGCTGCTCCTCCGTCAAGGCACCGCCTCCCAGGCTTCCGGCAGGGCCTGGGCGTCATAGACCGTGTTGTCCGCCAGACACCGGTACACCAGGCCCTCCTCTGTCCGGTAGCACTCCATCAGCATGTACATGCCGGAGGTGCCGTAGGCTGTGACCCAGGCCTTGGCATCCGCCGGGTTTTTCGTGTGGCACAGGCCCCACAGGGCCCGCTGCTGCCTCGGTGGGCCGGGATGGACGGCGCTGTCATAGGGCTGGAGAAGCTGCCAGACCTGGTCATCGTCCCGGACCGGGGACCCGATGGGCCAGGCGCTGTAGTCCTTCCCGGGCACAAAGTCCGGCACGTCTCCTTCCCGGGAGAGGATGGCGGTGCCGTCCAGGGCAGCTGCCTCGTCCCGGAGAGACAGGGCGTTATTGCGGCCCGCTTCGTAAAGAATGGTATGGTAATCAGGCTCTCTCAAAGGCTGTTCACTCCTTCCCGATAGGCTGCCTCCAGGGCTGCCAGCTTCCGCTCGGCTTCTTCCAGAGGCGTCAGGATTTCTGCCCCGTCCCGGTAGAACCTGCCGTCCACATAGGTATCACCAATGCCCACAGGCCGGTCCCCCGGGCTTTTCAGGGCAGACGTTTCCGGCTGGGTGTCACTGCACCAAATCATGTTTGAGACAATGCCGTCCATAATGACTGCCATGGTTTTTGCCATCTATGCAGCCTCCTCTCTGCGGTTGCGTATGATGATGATGCCGGAACCGCCGGTGCCGCCGGGTCCATTCGTATTCCACGGTCTGCCGCTGCCGCCATTGCCCGTGTTATCCCCCATCGGCGATGGTGCACCTTCGCTGCAGGTGCCGCCGTTACTGTATAAGGTCCCGGTTTTCTCCCCGAATTCCCGGGTAGTGGCGCCCTGACCCTTGCCGGCAGATCCTTCCCCACCGTCTGTTCCATCGGCGCCATCCACGCCGCCTTTTCCGTAAGGCCCGCCGCCACCACCAGAGCCACCTGACCCACCATCGGCATATTTACCTCCGTGTCCACCGTTGGCCTGCTGTGCAAAGGCGCTGCTGTTTCCACCATCGCTGCCACTGACGCCGCCAGCCCCCACTGCGATCTCATAGGCGATGCCTGCTTCTATCAATAGCCCTCTGGCTGTAGTTGTGTAGCCACCGCCACCGGACCCGCCACCGCTGTTTCCGCTGCCTTCATTGGATGCGCCGCCCCCGCCGCCGCCCACCAGGAAGACATCAATGCCGTCCTCCGCGCCCCGCAGCTCTGTGAAGGTCAGCTTTCCCGAGGTCAGAAGCCGAATCTTCCAGTTGTCCAGGCTGGTGAGGATTTCATTATCATTGTCGTTTACGATTTTGTAGTCCCCGGTGTAGGTGAAGGATGGAATATAGTTGAAGCGGAGCATGACCGTTTGGGAGCCTTCTCCGTCCATGGTCACGGTTTTGGTCTGGACCAGTCCTTCGGCATTTTCGCCACGGATGGTCCACTCCCCAGGGGCCAGGCCCGGAAAGGCCCAGACCCCGAACCGCTCTGCCGCCACCCGGGTGGTCTGGCCTTGGGTCACCGTTACCCTGGCCCCCGGGGTGGACTGGACCACCAGGGTGCTTTTCCCCAGGCCCGTTCCCGCGTTTGTTTTTCCGATCATGGTTGCCTCCTTATCTTGTCAGCCGAATGGCGGGGATGGTTACGGTCCCCTCCGGGACGGCCCCGGCGTAGATTGCTACCCCGCCCGCCTCGCTCTTCGCTACGGGGGAGAAGCAGCCCAGGGCTGCGTCGGTGGGTGACAGGTACACGTCCGGCACCATGTCCGCCGTCACCCCGGGAAGGGGGACAAATGCCCGGCAGGGATAGCCCAGGGCCTGCTGATCCTGGCTGTCTCCCCAGGCGGTCACCGGCACCTCTACCGCCGGAAAGGTCACCACCCTGCCATCCACATAGGATTTGTTGGCGGCGTCTCCGGATGCCTGGGGAGTCCCCAGGTCCGTGATCCGCTGGTCGCTCATGGCAATGGGGCCGGTCATGGTACCGCCGGTTCTGTGGAGGAAGGCCTGGCTTACCAGGTCCGTAAAGTGACCGGAGGCAATCAGGCTTTCAAAGTCCACCACCGCCTGGTGGACCTCGTCGATGGCGTCCTCCAGAATGGTATATTCATCCTCGGACACCACCTCGTCTCCCTCGGTGAATACCGTATCGTCCACGTCCAGGAAGAACCGGGGGCTGGTGATCAGCCGCCCGTCTCCGCCGTAGAGCCGGACCTCACAGCGGACCTGGCCTGCCGACGCCGTGGTCTGGGGGGTCAGGGCATAGACAATGGCGTTATTCTCAATGGTGGCGTAGTTGAAAACCACCGTATCGTCGGGCTTCCGGGCGGTGAAGGCGGCGGTACAGTCCGGGGTGATCCGGTAGGGCGCTCCGCCGTCCATTAAGGTGACGTAGATTTTGCGGATGGTGTCCCCCTTTTTCGCCCGCAGGGACAGACCCGACTCTGTCTCGTGGATGTCAAGGGAGAGCCGGTAGTTGGAAAAGTTCATAAGCCCTCCTTACCAGCGCTTGTTTCGCAGCTCCGTAGCGGCGCCCTGGCTGATCTTGTTGTCCGCCACGGCGCTTTTCAGGTAGCTGTCCAGGGACCGGGCGGAGGCCCCGCTCTGCTTTGCCTCCCGGTAGACCTGCTCCACGGTTTTCTCCTTCTTCTTGGTGCCGCTTCGCCGGACGGGGCTTGCCTCGTCGCCTCCTCCGCCGCCACCGGAAGTCTCCACGGGAATGCCCAGGATTTCCAGCACCTCCGGGGTGCGAACATCCAGCTGGTAGAGCTTGAGCGCGTTCTCCCAGGCCTGCTGGTCCCGGTCCAGGTCCTGCTGATACCGGTCGTAGTCCTTGCTCTCCTGGTCCCCCAGGACGGTATACTGCTGGGCCAGGCGGCTGTTCTCCCGGTCATACCGGTCCAGGGCCAGCTGGTAAAGCTGGGGCATCTTGTCCGTCAGGCCCTGCAAATACCGCTCATAGGCCTGCTGGCCTGCCCCCTGGGCGTAGGAATTGCCATAGCCTCCCGTCAGGGTCGCCGCCTGGCCCAGGGTGTCCATCATCGCCAGCCTTCCCTGGCGGACATAGCTGTCCTTGTACTGCTGGTACAGGGCGTCGGCGCTGGGGTCGTAGCTGAATTCCTTCCTGTTCAGGATGCTGCCGATGGCTGCCTCCAGCTGGGCGCTCCATTGAGAGCTGTAGCCCTCCGCTTCCGGCTCTGCCGGGGTTTCGGCTGCTTCCAGTTTCTTTTCTTCTTCCATGTTTTCCTCCTCTCTAGGACTTCCCCCGGGAAGTCCCGGTCATCTCCCGGATCTCCTGCCGCTGCTGCTGGGTCAGGCCCCTGCTCTCCAGGGCGCCCATCACAAAGTTCAGCTCCTGGATATGCTGCCGCAGGAATGCCTGGAGCTGGGCGATCTGGCTTTCCGGGGTCTTGCCGCTGACATTCGGCAAGCGAAATTCATAGCTCATGGGGTTCTCCTTTCTGGACGCGCGCCCAAGGCTCCCCTGTGTAAGGGGAGCTGTCACGCGAACAGCGTGACTGAGGG
>CAYRDE010000117.1:0-5837 GCA_964422935.1 uncultured Oscillospiraceae bacterium
CATCCAGAACGGCCTTGATCTTATCCAGGAAGAAGATCTTTACGATCAGAAGCTGAATGAACAGGTTGCAAATCTGACCGATGAGGGTAACAGGGTTTACCGTCACAAGGGACTGGTAAATAGTATCCATTTGGGGTTGCCTCCTTCCGGCGTTTCTAGTTTGAGTTTGCCGGGATTATCCCAGGAAATTCATAAACATGCCGGGAGCCGCAAACAGCAGCAGCAGGGCGGTAACGAAGCCGTAGATACCGGTGGTCTCGGACAGGGCGATACCTAAGATCATGGTGCTGGTGACATCGCTCTTGCACTCGGGGTTCCGACCGATGACTTCACAGGCACGGGCAGCACAGTTACCTTCGCCGATACCAGGGCCAATACCGGCGATAACCGCAAGACCGGCGCCAATGCCACAGCCCGCCAGGGCAATGCCTCTAGCCAAAAGTTGCATTTCTGTCATATGAATAGCCTCCTAAAAATAATTACATGTTGATATTCAAATGGCGGAACAGACGGTTAATCGCCTGCTGCCTGTTTGATGAAGAGAGTGGTGAGGGTGCAGAAGATGAATGCCTGAATGCAGCCGCTGAACCAGTCGAAGTACAGACTGGCAATGGCGGGAATGCCTACGATCAGCCAGGGATAGTTGACGCCCAGGTTGGTCAGTGCGCCCAGTACGCCCAGCACCGCCAGGACGATGCCAAGGACAAACCAGAACTTCTTGCTCTTCTTCCGACCGAAGAAAATCAGACCCGCGCCAATCACCACCACGGCGAATGCCGCCAGGAAGCTGGAGCCGATCAGACTGAACAGGCCGGAGCTGGCAACGGTAAGCGCCCCATAGATCAGCACGCTGATTACGGTGCCGGAGAGAATGTTGCCAAAGTGACGGCAGGCCATGGAGATAGGGGTGAACAGCTCACTCATCACGTTAATGGGAGCCATAACAAAGATGGGGTCCAGGAAGCCCTTCATATAGCCGCCGAAGCCGGAGGACTTGATCTTATGGTAGGTAATGAGTACGAAGACCACCAGGGCCCAGGCAAGCTCCGTCATCAGATCCGCCGTGGGGCTCCAGATGCCGAGCAGGCTGATCAGGTTGGACACAATGGAGGTAATGAAGATGGTGCCCACCAAGGGAATGTAGTGGTCGAAGCTGACCCCCATATTTCCCCGGACAAACTTCACAAGGGAGGTGTAAATCATTTCCGCTACGGCCTGCTTCCGGGAAATGCCGGTGACCTTCAGATTGGAGCCAAGCCAGATGCACAGGGCGGAGATGATGATCATTACCAGCCAGCTGACAATTAAGGTTTGGGTAATTTGAACGGTACCAAACAGGGGGACGTTTTCAAAGGTTGCCAAAATTCGCGCGCCATTGATTTCAATATCCATAATGTAGCCTCACCTCATTGTAAGATCATACTTCAAAGGTTTCCAAATGGTCTTCCCCGTCGTCTTCCTGGTCCGCAGGAGGAGCAGCTGGGGTTTTATGTTCATCCGGAGGCAGAAGCTTGCCCCGGACCTGAAGATAGTAGATGGTCAGGTTGGGGAAGAACACAGGCAGCGCGCCTGCCACCAGATGGATCTGGGGGATCAGGAAGCACAGCACTACCCAAAGGGCCTGAAGGACAAGCCGGAGGTTGTAGCTGAGCTGGAAGCGCTTCTTCATCAGCTTCTGATCTTCCGTGCTTGCCGCCTTCTGTACCGTCAGACACAGAAGGGTAAAATTACCGATGGCTACGGCGGAGCCGCCGATAACGCCCAGCAGGATGCGAAGGGGGTTGAAGGTGCCAACGCCAACCAGGCTCAGCACAAAAAGCAGAGCAACCATCATAAGGTCGCAGATGAGGACGCCCTTACTGATGCGGGCGATTTCTTTCCGGGATGCAGCTTGCAGTTTCATGGGATACTTCCTTTAATCATCAGGTGTGGTCGCTGAAGGCAGTGGATGGTTTCCGGTTGCTTCCGGCTTCCTCCGCTGCCTTGCGCAGGGCCTTTAAACAGCTTCTGGCGGTGCTGACAGAGGTAAGGATGCCGACAAGGGCACAGACAATCAAAGCCCAGAGGCCAAGCTGGAATTTGGTTTGGAGCCAGTTTCCCAGCAGCAGAAAAACCAGGGTCGGAAAAATCACGGAAAACCCGAATTGCCCCACCCACAGGATCAGACTGAGAATTTTCATGGCGCCTCCAAACCCCTGAGAAAAAGTGAAAATTTTGATTCGTCATAAAATATCGATTCAATATTATTGATTATACTCTAAGAAGAGCCAGAATGCAAGGGGAATTTTATGAAAAAACCATGAATCCAGGGGCTAAGGAAGAAGGATTTCTGGAAAAGGCCTTTTCATTTCCCGAAAAATGTTGTATTATAAAAAAATAAGAATCCATTCCCTTTCGAGAACGGGAAAAGAAGCAATACGTTGCCGAAGGGCTTAGGATGGGAGCGAAGAAGAATTGGCGGAAGAAATGGAGATTCTCCAGGGCGCTATCAGCGCTGTGGTGTATCAAAACGCTGAAAACGGCTATGCCGTTCTACGGCTGCATATCGGCGGGAACCAGCATGTGACGGTGGTGGGCACCGTGCCCCTTCCGGTGGTGGGGGAACAGCTCATGGTTACGGGCCGGTGGGTCAGCCATCGGAGCTTCGGTCGCCAGTTTGAGGCGGAGTTTTTGGAGCGGCTCATGCCCCAGTCCGCCATGGAGATTCTCAGCTTTCTGTCCAGCCGGGTGATTAAGGGCATCGGCCCTAAAATGGCCGGGCGGATTGTGGAGCATTTCGGAGAGGAGACCCTGCACATTATGGAGCGGGAGCCTCTGCGGCTTTCCGAGGTTCCCGGCATTACGGCCCAACGGGCCAGAGAGATTGGGGAGGAATTCCGGCTCCAGGTGGGAATGCGGCAGATCATGGAGTTTTTTGCTCTCCACCATCTTCCCGCGGAGCTGGCGGTCCGTACCTATAAATTATATGGAGACAGCACCATTGAGCTGCTATACGATGACCCCTATCTCCTGATGGAGGAGGGACTGGAGGCCCCCTTCGGGGCGGTGGACCGGTTCGCCATAGAGCTGGGCATCCCTGGGGATGATCCGAGACGGGTGGAAGCGGGGCTGCTGTTTGAACTGAAGTATAACCTCTCAGCGGGTCACAGCTTCCTGCCGGAAAGCAAGCTCCTGCCTGCCACGGCCCAGCTTCTGACCGTAGACGGGGAGGATGTGAAAAAAGCCCTGGAGCGTCTGCTGGAGGCAGACAGGCTGGTTCGGGAATCTCTGGCGGGAATCCAGGTGATATACCTGCCCAGGCTCTACGAGGCGGAAACCTACTGCACCCAAAGACTGAAGGCCTTTGCCGAAAACCGTTTCCCTGCCCCCAGGGGCCTGGAGAAAATGATCCGTCAGGCGGCGAAGGAGGGGGGCATCGAGTATTCCCGGGAACAGGAAGAAGCCATCCGGGAATCGGCGACCTCCGGCCTGCTGCTGATCACCGGCGGTCCCGGCACCGGCAAGACCACCATCTTAAACGGCATTCTGTCCCTGCTGGGACAGATGCAGCTCAAATGCCTGCTGGCTGCCCCCACAGGCCGGGCAGCCAAACGTCTGACGGAGGTGACCGGGGAGGAGGCCTCCACCATCCACCGGCTGCTGGAAACCAACATTGACCAGCATACCGGAAAGATGTTCTTTGTCCGGGATGAGGATAACCCCCTGAAAGCCGACGCGGTGATCGTGGATGAAATGTCCATGGTGGATATTGAGCTGCTCCATGCCCTGCTCCGGGCAATCCCCCAGGGAAAGCGGCTGATTCTGGTGGGGGACGCGGACCAGCTTCCCCCTGTGGGCCCCGGATTCCCCTTCAGCGATATGCTTCGCAGCGGCGTCCTGCCTACGGTGCGCCTGACGGAAATCTTCCGGCAGGCCAGGGAGAGCCTGATTGTTATGAATGCCCACCGGGTAAACCAGGGAGAACTTCCGGACCTGAAAACCGTTACCAGCGACTTCTTCTTTATGCGCCGTCCCAATGAGGAAGGGGTGGGAAACCTCATCCGGGATCTATGCGCTACCCGCCTTCCCCAGAAAATGGGCATTCCCTCCGACCAGATTCAGGTTCTGTCACCCACCAGAAAGGGGGGCGTAGGGACGATGCAGTTAAATCACATGCTCCAGGCGGCTCTGAACCCACCATCTCCGGACAAAAAGGAAAAGCAGTTTGGGGACTACATCTTCCGGGAGGGAGACCGGGTGATGCAGATTCGGAACAATTACGACCTGGTGTGGCAGAAAACAGACGGTAGCGCCATCGGCACAGGCATTTTCAATGGAGACGTGGGAATCATCCGCACCATTGACCCGGCGGCGGAGACCCTGACCATTCAGTTTGATGACAGGGAAGCGGAATATGACTTTACCATGCTCAACGAACTGGAGCCTGCCTATGCCATGACCGTCCATAAAAGCCAGGGCAGCGAGTACCGGGCAGTGATTCTCACCGTTTGGAACGGTTCGCCGTACCTGCTCAGCAGAAGCATTCTTTATACAGCCATTACCCGGGCCAGGGAGCTGTTGATTCTGGTGGGCCGGGAGGAAACCGTGGCGGTGATGACCCGCAACGCAAAGAAGAACCGCCGGTATTCGGGACTGAAGCTCCGGCTGCAAGGGAGGACCCAATGAACATTCCCCATCGGCTTTTGGAGCTGCTGTTCCCGCCGGCCTGCACATTGTGCGGAAAGCTTTTAACCGGTGATGAGATGGACCTGTGCCGGACGTGCCGGGAGGAGGCGCCGGAATACGGCGGCGGGAAAAGTACGCCCCAGTTTCTTGACAGTTTCGCCGCTGTCTGGTATTATGAAGGGAACGTGAGAAAGAGTCTCTTACGCTATAAGTTCGGCGGCGCCCGCTATTATGCCGGGAGCTACGGCAGATTCCTGGCGATGAAGCTGATCGAGCAGTATCCGGAGGGCTTTGATGTCCTCACCTGGATTCCGGTGAGTCCTCTGCGGCGGCTTCGCCGGGGATACGACCAGGCGTTTTTGCTGGCAAAGGCCGTGGGAAAGGAACTGGGCATGGAGCCGGTTCCGTTGCTGAAGAAGGTCCGTCACAATCCTGCCCAATCCGGCATGGAAAACGCTGCCCGGCGGAGGGAAAATGTGCGGGGTGTGTACCGCATCCGTTCGGGCAGGGAAATCGCCGGAAAGAAAATTCTGCTGCTGGATGATATCCTGACCACCGGCGCCACTGCCGGAGAGGCGGCACGGGTGCTGAAAGCGGCGGGAGCAAGGGAAGTTCACTGCGCTGCGGTGGCAGCGGCACGAAAGGAATAGATACTATGGGTACGTTCTTATTTTCCAATGACCTGGGTGTGGACCTGGGTACATCCAATGTTTTGATTTACGCCGACGGCAAGGGCCTGGTGGTTCGGGAACCCTCTGTTGTGGCGGTGGACAAGAATACGGGCAAGATTCTCCAGGTGGGAGCCGCTGCCCGGAATATGCTGGGCAGAACCCCCGGCAACGTGGTAGCCATGCATCCCCTCAAGGACGGCATCATCTTCGACCACGAAATGACCGTGCGGATGCTCCAGGAGATGTTCAAAACCGCCACCAAGGCCTCCATTTTCACCCCGAAGCCCCGTGTGGTTATCTCTGTGCCCTCCGGCGTGTCCGAGGTGGAGGAGCGGTCTGTGATTAACGCTGCCATCGAAGCGGGCGCTCGCCGTGTGTTCCTGATCGAGGAGCCGCTGGCTGCCGGTCTGGGTGCCAACCTGGACATCCGGGGCGCCAGCGGGCATCTGGTGGTGGACATCGGCGGCGGCACCACGGATATCGCGGTGCTGAGCATGAACG
>CAYRDE010000118.1:0-5778 GCA_964422935.1 uncultured Oscillospiraceae bacterium
GACGAATGCCAGAGTCAAAGTCTGGTGCCTTACCGCTTGGCGACATCCCAATGTAGGGCCCCCTTGACCGGGCACACGGCATATTATATCATGTCCTTACCGGGTTTGCAAGCCCCTTTTTTACGGATTTTACCCCATTTTCCGGACTTCCATCCCATGGCAGATGGGCGGCAGCCGTCAATACAGCCGCCGCCCGCCTGCAGACAAACCCGAAGAGGCAATTACACTTCCACACCCAGCAGATTCTTTGCCAGAACGCCTACCACAAAGCTCATCACCGCCACGCCGATGCTGATGCAGGCCATTTCCCAGAACCGACGCTTAAAGGGCTGATCCTGGGCAACGGAGGTATAATAGGTGAACCCGGCAATAATCAGCACCACCACCAGCAGCATACAGCATAGCGCCGGGATGTACTGGTTGACCCCGAAAATCAGATAGGGCGCAATAAGCAGCACCACGGTGATCAGATAGGCAATGCCCGTGTAGGTGCAGGATTTCATGGCATCGCTCCGGCCCTCGCTCCTGGCGGCAAGGAATTCGCTGGAGGCCATGGAGAAGGTGGCGGAAATACCCACAATCAGGCCGGACAGGGCAATGAGCCGGTTATTTTGCAGGGCAAAGACGAAACCAGCCAGAGAGCCTGTCAGCTCTACCAGAGCATCGTTCAGCCCCAGTACCATGCTGCCCACATATTGGAGCCGTTCTTCGTCCAGCATGGCAAGCAGGGATTTCTCGTGCTCCTCCTCCTGGGAACGGATGTGGACGCTTTCCTCCACTTCCTCCTTTAACAGGGCGTATTCCTCCTGCGCCCCTTCCTCTCCCTTCTCCATCAGCTTCACCGCGAAGGTAAAGCCCAGAACCCGGGCCAGGAAGACGTACTTGCGAACCTTGCCCATCTGGGGCTGCATATCCTCTTCGGTGTAGCCCTTCCAAATCTCATAGTGGGCCTTTTCTTCCCGGGACAGGCGAAGCAGGGTCTGCTTGTTTTCCTCGCCCCCGGCGAAGGCGGCGATCCGTTCATAGATCACACTTTCTGTCAGTTCGTTTTGCTGCATCTTCCGGATGATGGTCAGGGCCTGGGCCGAAATCTGCTTTTCCATAGGGTTATCCTCCTTTGATTCTCTCTTGAGGGCCAGCCGCCCCCGAAGCTTTCCGGGTATTATACCTCTTTTTTCCTCAATCCGCAAGTCCCAAAGCCGCTGTTACCAAAATTCCCAGATTATCCCGATAGATTTCATCGAACTGGCTCAGAGGCAGGGGGTTCTCTCCCAGACCCACCTCGATGGTATACCCGGGACGCCGGTATTCCTGGATGAACCAGTCCTTGTACCCGGCAAAGCTGGAGGTATAGGGGGTCTGCGCCAGCTCATAGCCGCTGAGACGGGCAAATTCCTGACCCAGCCGTTCCGCCCCGGGAACCACATAGTCCCGGAACTGCCAGTAGATCACCTTTCCCTGGGTGTGGTAGGCCAGCACCAGGTCCGGGTCAAGTTCCTCCGTAAACGCCGCCAGGGCCATAGGCTCCCGCTGACTTAAGGGGGCCCTGCCCACATAGTCCCGAGGCCCGGGCTTGGTAAAGCCCTGGGAGAACTTGATTTCCCGGGCCATGAGCCATCCGGCGGGATACTGGAGATTGGGGTCCACCCCCAGCAGATTTGCCTTCCAGCCCTCGGGGAAAGGGATGTCTGGGTAATTGTCAGACAGGCGCAGAGCAGCCTCATATTGCAGGGTCCCCGGTTCGATGGCCCCGGTAACCAGATCCACTCCGTCGGGATTAACCATGGGCACGGTGTAGATAGTGGCAGCCCTCAGGATATTCTCGGCGGGAACGCCGTAGAGACGCCCACCGGTGGCGGCAGCCTGGGCCAGGTCTTCCATAAATTTCAGCAGCAATGGGGTAGTGATCCATTCATTGGCGTGGTGGGCGGCGGAATAGAAGACCCGCCGTTCTCCCTGCCCGATGGTCAGCGTCTCCAGGGTGCGGTCATAGGCAGTGGTGGTCAGGGTTTCGGTACGGAACTGGGGATAAGCCTCCGCCAGGCGGCGAATGGTATCCCGGCAAAGGGTCCAGGTCATAGGCACATTGGTTGGCACAATCGGCAAAGCGATCACCTCAGGAAAGGATATGCGGGAAAAATACAACTTAGGCCTTGCATTTTTTTAAAAGATGTACTATACTATGTATACTATGCCGGTGTGATGGAATGGTAGACGTAGTGGACTCAAAAACCTCTTCGCCATCTGTCGCCGGTGCCGGGAAAAGTCTTAGACAATCGAGCGTTTTTCAGATTCTGTTTTTCATCTGTCTTTCACATCCCTCCTGTATATCCCCCCAAATTCCGGGGGATGCTTGTCCGGGTGTAAAGAAATATATCTGCCGGTGTGTTGGAATTGGTAGACGAGGCGGACTCAAAATCCGTTGGGCTAATAACTCGTGCGGGTTCGACCCCCGCCACCGGCACCATATTTGCTCCGAAGTGTTATGCTTCGGAGCATTTTTTACTGCTCAGAAGCATAATATTGAACATTTTTTGGAAACGCCGGAAGAATTGCATGTGCAGACGAGACCTTACTGGAAAAATCCAAATGTGTGTAGATATTGGATGTTGTGCTGATATCGCTGTGTCCCAGCCATTCCTGAATCTCCTTCAGGCTCACACCATTGGCATAGAGTAAACTGGCACAGCTATGTCTCAAATCATGAAAACGTATCTTTTTCAGTTTGTTCTTTGCCAACAGAATCTCAAAATGCTGGGTAATGAAATTAGGCTTCATCAGTTCGCCAATGGCATTCACATTCACGTATTCGAAGTAGTCGTTGCAATAGCAACTACCGCAAACCAGGCGGTTGATTTCCTGCTGTTGTTTTACTTTCCGCAATAGTCTTTCAAAGGGCGCAACCAGAGGAAGCGTTCTGCAACTGGACTTTGTTTTTGTTGTGTCTCTTTGAAAAACAGTTACTTTGCCATCAACACACATTTCTGTTACTGTATGCCTAATTGAAATCGTCTTCTTTTCAAAGTCAATGGCATCCCATTTCAGACCCAGTACCTCACTTCGTCGCAAACCGTAGAATGCGCCAAGAATAATCGGAAGCTCCAACGGGTCACCCCGTGCCACTTTGAAAAGAACATTCAATTCCTCCTGGTTATAAATCGTCGCCTTGTATTGGGCTTTCCTGGGTTTCTCGACACGATCCGCTGGATTGGATTTGATAATGCCGAGCTGGAACGCGTACTGAAGGCACTTTCGCACATTTGCATGACGACGGATAACGGTAGTCGGGGACAATCCCGCTTCCAGCAGGCTTTGGTAGTAGTCCTGAATGATTTTAGGATGCCGCTCCAAATCTTGAACCGTACAATTCCTTTCCTTGAAGAAAGGAATGATACTTTTCTCAACGTTCATGGCGTAAGCAGCGTAAGTGGTTTCCCCTACTTTGCTTCGCATCATTCCCAGCCATTCCCTGATAAAGTCTGCAAAAAGAATGGGAGCCTGGTCGCAGCAAGGGTTCACCGCCTCTGCCGGATTTGTAGCCATCCAGCGAAGATCAACTGCATACCCAAGGCAAGTGGTCAGCGTTTCATGATATCCCGTCTAAAGGGTTTGTGATGGTCACAATATCACCAATCGAGATCCTATCAACATACAGAAAGTAGACTCTCCAAATTCTTTTGGGGGACTCTGTTATTTCTGTGGTTGCTCTTTTTCCGGTTCTGCTTCTTGCCCGACTTCCATACCCAGCAGCCGATCCACATTGGCCTTGGCAGTCAAAAGCTCCCGCATTTCTTCACGGGAGCGACGGTATTCCCCATAGGCACGCTTTTTTCTGTCAGCAGTTTGGAATACTCCGCTTGAAGCTCTTTGACGGTGGGCAGCTTTTTGACACCCATTTCATCAAAGGCTTTCTTTGCGGCCTTATGGAGCAGAATTTCCGATTCATGCTCTGCCAGAAACTTTTTGGAGTAACCGGCTTTGCGGTATGCTACATACACCTCACGGGTTTTGGAGTAATTGATAATGTGTGTTCGCAGGACGGCGATCTCCGCCATGCGTTTTTCCGCAGCCTTGATCTGCTCCGACAGCGCATTGTGGTGAGCAGTGACAGCCGCAGCTTTTTCCTCCAGCACTGCATATTCCAGCAGGTTATGCTCAGTTAAGAAATTCATGGTTTGGGCCATCTGCTTCAGATTGAAAACCTTGGCCCAACGTTCATACCCAGCGCCTTTCCCGGATTGTAATTTTGCCTGAATATCCACCAGCAGATTGACCTTTGGCGAAGCTGCCTGCATGGCCCCTTTCTTCCGGGTAGTATGCCCCTTCTGCCCAGAGAGAACGGCAAGAAGATCATCCTGTGTATAGCCTTCTCCCAGACTGTCCAGCCGGGCCACTTTATCCCAGCCGGGGAGCTTCAAACGGTAGGATTTCCCTCGTTTTGATACCTCACAGCCGGATGCCTGGAGCAGCTTCAGCAGCTCGTCCAGATTGGCGGGCTTTTGTGCCAGTGCATCGTCAATAGCCGCCCGCAGCAGCTCCCGATGGGAGGGCTTTGCCTGATCACCCAGCCACTTGTTGTAGCTCTTGCCGTGGGGCTTGGGATTCTCTACGATAGATAGCCCATTCTCAATGCAAATGGTATCGCTGAGTTGCCGGACGGCTCTGGTGCTGCCCCAGAAATTCCGAAACTTCCGGTCACAGTCCACATTGACTGCCGACCAGATGATGTGATTATGGACATGGGCTTTATCGATGTGGGTACAGACCACAAAAGCGTGTTTACCCTTGGTGAATCGCTGAGCAAATTCCGCGCCCAGGCGATTGGCTTCCTCCGGGGTAATTTCGCCGGGGCGAAAGGATTGACGGACATGGTAGGCAATCACATCGTCTGTCCCACGCACTCGCCCGGTGGCGGCAATGTACTGCTGCTTTGCCAGTAGGAATTCAGCGTCGGCGGTTCGGCTGTCACATTGAAAGCCGGTGATGAGTCTGCCGTGATCTGTCTTTCCTGGGTTTGCAACATAGTCAATGATTTCGGTGATGGCCCTGCTCTCAGTGCGGCCTTTGCCGATGTGCAGGGGCATGATGCGGGTGGTTGCCATGAAAAGTACTCCTTTCTTTTTTGTATATAAAATATATCAAAAAGCGACGTCTGATATTGCGTTTGAATAAAAAATGAGTTATAATGGAAATCAAATAAAGGATAATACCTAATTATCCTGCATTCTATGTTTGAACAGCAGGGGTACTAAAATGAGAATTCTAGTCAACAACATACATAGTACAAATTCTACATCTCTAGTAATTTTGCTGAAACGAATAACTAGCATTCCGTTAGAAGTTTTTGGCTCCGATGTTACTCCGCTGGGATACACTGCTGCAAGTACGTTTGTAGACAAATACTTCCAATCGCCTTCGATGGATGATCCACCATTATTTACACAATTCTTAAGTTCACTTTGCATGAATGAACACATAGACCTGATTATACCGTCCTCAGACAACTAAAATATTGTCCAGTATTGAAAGCATCGAACCAATCTCCCTTTTCCGGTCCAGGACGAAGTAGCAGCGCTCCTTATTACGGACTTTTGCATATTGTTGCACTTTCCCGTAATAAGTGTGGCCTACTCTTTGCTTTGCGGTCAGGAATCGAAGTCGGGCACCAAATCCAGCGCATCAAACTCCGCATCGGTAATGGAATTGAGCTTGGCAATGGTGCTGTCTGTCAGGTCTTTCAGTTCCTGCTCGTCCTTATCCAGATAGGTGCGCATTTCT
>CAYRDE010000119.1:0-5722 GCA_964422935.1 uncultured Oscillospiraceae bacterium
CACTTCCCTGCTCCTTCGCCTGATCCAGCAGAAAGGCCATCAGCTTTTCCCGGGTGGTCTTCTGAGACATGCAGCGGATCTTCCGGGTCAGCGTCAGATTCTTTTGGGCGATGCCCTGCAAAAGATTGTGCACCAGGCGACTGTGGAAGGCGCAGGCATGAGCGCACCCTGTCAGGACCCGCTGACGATCCAGCAAAAGCACCGTGCTATCTTGCAATGCAATGACACTCACCGGCAGGGTTTCCAGTCCGGCACAGGCAAATGCCTCCGCAAACAGTCCTCCGGGGGTAACCACCGTCAGCACGCTCCGATTTCCGTAATAGTCATCCCGGACAACCTGCACGCTGCCCGCAAGAACCACACCCACAAATCGGGCAGGGTCCCCTTCCAGAAACACCGGATTGCCCTTTGGTATTCCGGTGATTTTTCCGTCCAGACAACTCTGCATCTCCCGGATTTCCGGCTGGGTGATTTCAGCAAACAATGGACATTGGGTCAAAACTTCAAAATATTTTTCCATGTGCCCTCCTTTGTTGGATTTCCAACATACGTTTTTAGAACAGTATAGTAAACTATGGCCATAAAGTAAAGGATACAGGAGGAATCCATTATGATTCGCAAAATCATTGAAATCGACGAAGAAAAATGTGTCGGCTGCGGCGCCTGTGCCGATGCCTGCCATGAGGGCGCCATCGCCATGGTAGACGGCAAGGCAAAGCTCATGCGGGACGACTACTGCGACGGCCTGGGGGATTGTCTTCCCACCTGCCCCACTGGGGCCATTTCCTTTGTGGAACGGGAGGCAAAAGCCTACGATGAAGCGGCTGTTGCGGCGGCGAAAGCAAACAAGAAAGGTGTGCTTCCCTGCGGTTGCCCCGGCTCTGCGGCAAAGGAGCTCCATCCACAGGAGCCAGCGGCAGTCTGCGCACCCCAGCAGTCTCAGCTTCGCCAGTGGCCGGTTCAGATCAAGCTGGCCCCGGTGAACGCCCCATGGTTTGACGGGGCAAAGCTTCTGGTCGCCGCCGATTGCACCGCCTATGCCTACGCCAACTTCCATCAGGACTTCATCCGGGATCATGTCACGTTGGTTGGCTGTCCCAAGCTGGACGCGGTGGATTATTCTGAAAAGCTCACCGAGATTTTGAAGAACAACAATATTCGCAGCGTTACCGTGGTGCGGATGGAGGTGCCCTGTTGCGGCGGCATTGAAAACGCCGTGAAAAAGGCGCTCCAGGCCAGCGGCAAGTTTCTTCCCTGGAACGTGGTAACCATCTCCACAGACGGACGGATTTTGGACAGAGTATAACCCATCAGGAGGGAAAATCATGAAGCATCCCACGACCACCCCTGAGCAGGATTTGAATACCATTCTGGGTTGAGAAAAAATCCGTTCTTATCTTCTCCCAATCGTTTCTTCCTAAAGTTGATTTTTCTCTTCAAAAATGAGCGATACCAAGATTTAACCTTAGTATCGCTCATTTTTTATTCTTCCGTTATCGTATGCCGCGTCATTTTATAAGTCCATCCCCGTTGAGATTACCTTTGCTGCGCAGATTCATTCTTAAAGAATCGCATGTAAACATCAATTAAATGGGATAGTGTTTCATTCACCTCGTGTAAGTCCTCCTCATCGATTCCGGATAAAGCGGCAATGCGTTCCGAATGGGCTGCATCATACGCTTTATGTGCCTCGTTCACCGTTCTTCCCAATTCTGTCAGAAAGAGCTGGCATCTGCGCCGGTTGTTCTCGTCCCGCTGCTGGTAAACAAGCCCTTTTTGAATCAGTTTGTCAACCATAATGGATGTTGCGCCCTTCGTACGGAAGGTTAATTCTCCCAGCTGCGTTTGCGTAATTCCCTCGTTGTCCGCAATCACTTCCAGCGTATGTGTCTCGCTGTCATACAAAATAGTATCTCCGTATGCACGCGGCCTGACATGAAAAGCTTTCAGAATTAGTTCGGCAGTATAAATCTGATTGATGAGGTGGTTAATTTCATTTGCGACCGACATAACTCCTCCTTATATTTCACACAGCAATCTATTTTATAGAGTATATCATAAAAACGCAACAGAGGCTATCCCATTTTATCTGTACGGTTTCACAAAAAGGCATGTTGAAATTTGTGATAGTTTACGGGAAATGGGGACTTGCTATCATCTTTTTTTGCAGTACAATAGTTTTATAGCAAAACCATTTCGCCACAAAACAATATATAGGAGCTGATATACGATGATCTACAATTTTGATGAGGAAGTAAACCGGAGAGGTACTTACAGTGCAAAGTGGGATGGGGTTCCCCTGTTCCCATACATTGGTGTTTCCGAGCGAGGCGATGCCGATACGCTTCCCCTCTTCACCGCGGATATGGATTTCCGCTGCCCCAATTCAGTAAAAGAAGAAATCATGAAAGTCGCAGAGCAAAATTTGTATGGCTATACCACCCTGCATCCGGCTGTTGGGGCAAGATACTATCAGGCAGTGACAGGTTGGTTCCAGCGCCGCCATCATTGGAAGATTGCCCCGGAGGAAATCCTGTATGTGGATGGGACGGTCAACGCCATCCGGCATGCTTTGCTTGCCTTCTCCAAGGCCGGAGAAGGGGTCATCATAACCTGCCCGATTTACACTCCCTTTATGAAGGTGATCCAAGGCACCGGCCGCAAAATCGTGAACAGCCCTCTTGTCAACCATGACGGGTATTACGAAATTGATTTTGAGGATTTCGAGAGAAAAGCCGCCCTGCCGGATACCACCTGCTTCCTTCTGTGCAATCCCCATAATCCCACCGGAAGGATCTGGTCTGACGAGGACCTGATTCGGATGTACGACATCTGCACCCGGAATCATGTCCTGGTGATTGCGGACGAGATCCATGGGGACCTGATCCGCCGGGACCATGTATTCCATCCCCTTGGCACATTGGTGGACGGGGAAAATCTGGTTGCCTGCACCGCGGCGAACAAAACCTTCAACCTGGCGGGTCTGAAGGCCACCAATGTTGTCATCAAGAATCCGGAGCTGCGGAAGCAGTATGCCCAGCAGACGGGCATGATTTTCATGTCCCCCTTTACCATTGCGGCGACCATCGGCGCATACAGCGACGACGGAGAAAGCTGGCTGGAGCAGTTGAAGGAATACCTGGACGGTACCATTGACTGGACACTGAATTTCATTCACGAAAACCTGCCGAAGGTCAAATGCGTCCGCCCGGAGGGCACCTACATTCTGTGGATGGATTTCCGGGGTTACGGTTTGACTGCGGAGGAAATTCGCAAGAAAATCTATGTGGATGCCAATGTAGTGCTGGAAAGCGGAAAACAGTTTGACCCGGAGCACGGCGCCGGCTTTGAGCGGATCTGCCTTTCCACCCGGCGGAGTCTGGTTCAGGAGGCCTTCCGGCGGATCGCCCGGGAATTCCAGGGCCTGTAATCTAATTTAGGGAGTGACTTTTTATGGATGAGACAACTGGCTTATTGGCAAATGGAACCGCCATGTGGGTCTTTGCCTGCGTGATCATCGCAGTCGCAATTCTCCAGTCCGTGGTGATTTACTGCTTCGTGAGAAAATACATACGACAAACCAATATTCTGACCAATGCGGAAGTCCATACCTGCCTGAAGGTTGGCGGCGTGGTGGCAATCGGCCCGGCCATTTCCGTATTCGTGGTAGCCCTTTCCATGATTTCCATGCTGGGTGCTCCTTTTACCCTGATGCGGGTTGGCATGATTGGCTCCGCCAGTACGGAATTGACTGCCGCAAGCATTGGCGCGTAAGCAGCGGGCGTCAGTCTGGGAACGGAAGCGCTGACGGGCCGTGCGTTTACCGCAGCCCTGTGGAGCTGTGCAGTCATGAGCTGTGGGTATCTGATTTTTGTGCCACTGGTAACCCGTGGTGTTGGGAAGGCACTCAATAAGGTCATCATTCCGGAGCCTGGCCAGAAGCGCTCCAAGCTTGCCTGGTTTCTCAGTGCCTTGCTACCTCTCATCATCTTTTTAGGGCTTTCCTCCATCCAGTTTACAAAAAGCATTCCTCATGCCATCTCCCTGGTCATCGCCGCCATTGTGATGCTGAGCCTGAATCTGCTGGCCGGAAAAACCGGGAAGAAATGGCTGAAGGAATGGTCCATGGCGTTCAGCGTTCTGGTCGGTATTATTGCAGGCGCTGTCAGTAATCTTCTCATATAGGAGGAAACGGAAATGAACGAAAAACAAGCTCCCATTTTGAATCCGGAAGCCCAGGATGAGCTCTACAACAAGGAGTATTTGCCCAAGGTTCACCGCTTTGGAACAGCCTCCATGCTGCTCATTCTGGTTCTCAGCTTCCTTCCAGCCCTCTTTTTTTCTTTTGTATTGGGATTCCATCCCGGCTGGGGCGTTGTTGGTCAGGCGGCCATCAGCATGGTAGGTATCGAGATTTTTACCTGGCTGTTAGAGCCAACCCTTTATTTCCCCATGATTGGCGTCACCGGCTCCTATATCAGCTTTGTAGCCGGTAATATCACCAACATGCGGATTCCGGCTGCCACGGCAGCCCAGAATGCAGTGGATTCCAAAATGGGCACCCGAAAAAATGAATTCGCCGGTGCCATCGGCATCGTGGCTTCCGTGATCGTCAACTTTGCGGTGTTGATCGTTGTGATCCTGTTCGGAAACTTTATTCTTTCCCTGCTGCCCCAAGCCGTAACGGATGCGTTGGTGTACGCTCTGCCCAGCGTATACGGCGCACTGCTGGTTACCTTTATCGCACGGCTGAAAATGTGAGGGGCCCTATGAACTATATTGACATGCACTGCGACACCCTGATGAAGGCCTTTCTGAAGGGGAAAAAGAATATCCACAAAATGAGCAAGTGCGCAGTTGACCTGGAGAGGCTCCGACTTGGCGGATGCAAGGCGCAGTTTTTCGCTATTTTTATGCTTCCCATCACGATTCAGGCAAAGCTTGGCTTTTTATTGCCATCCGACGAAAAATACATTGAAAAGCTCTGCGGGATCCTGCATAACACCGTCTCTGCCTATCCGGAACAGCTTGCCCATGCCCGGAATTTATCTGATTTGACGCAGAATGCGGCTTCCGGGAAGCTCTCGGCTTTTCTGACTCTGGAGGATGGTCGGGCCGTCAACGGGAAGTTGGAGAATCTGGAGCGTTTTTACGAAAAAGGGATTCGCTTGATCACCCTTACCTGGAATCACCCGAATTGCTTTGGTTCTCCCGCCTCGGCAGACCCTGTGGTCATGGCCCAGGGACTGACCGACTTCGGCAAGGATGCGGTAGCGAAAATGAACGAGCTGGGTATGATCGTGGACGTTTCCCATCTGTCTGACGGCGGCTTCTGGGATGTGAAGGAAGTCTCCGGGAAACCCTTTGTGGCTTCCCATTCCAACTGCCGGGCGCTTTCTCCTCATCCCAGGAATCTCACGGATGAAATGATTCGGGCATTGGCAGATTCCGGCGGCGTAGCAGGGCTCAATTTTATGCCCGATTTCCTGAATGCGGATATGAGCAAGCAGAAGGTCAGCGCCGAACTTATCGCCAGACACGCAAAGCATATGGCAGATAAGGGTGGCATCGACTGCGTTGCCATTGGAACGGATTTTGATGGCTTTTCCGGAGAGGTGGATATCTCCTCCCCCGCCGAAATGCAGCAGCTTTTCCATGCTCTGGAGAAGGAAGGCTTCCACGAATCCCAAATTGAAAAGATCGCGTATCAAAATGTGGAGCG
>CAYRDE010000120.1:0-5710 GCA_964422935.1 uncultured Oscillospiraceae bacterium
AGATCGTGGATTAAACGATGATGCGTGACATTTGTCACGCATTTTTCGTTTTAAAGCCGGGTAAATTCACCCCCGCATTGGGAGTTGCGATATGGTTTGGAGGAAACAAAATGAAGCTGCCTTTTATTGAAGCAGGTGAGATTGTTACCACCCACGGTGTTCGTGGGGAGGTAAAGCTGCTGACCTGGTTAGACAGCCCCGAGGACCTTTTGAATTTTGAACGCTGCCGGATTGACGGCAGGCAATACGCCCTGGAATCTGTCCGGGTGCAGAAAAGCTGTAATCTGATCAAGCTTGAAGGAATCGACACCATGGAGCAGGCCCAGCGCCTGCGGGGGAAGACCCTGGAGCTTTATCGGGAGGATATGGACGATGGCGTGATCTTTGCCGCGGAGCTGATCGGTATGGAGGTATATGCCAACGGTACCCTGCTGGGTCAGATTACGGAGGTGCTGGACTATCCCGGAAACAAGGTGTATGTGGTTCAGGGGGAGCATGAATATCTGATCCCCGCTGTGAAGGAGTTTGTCCTGTCTACGGATTTGGAGGCAAATCGTATGGAAACGACCATTATTGAAGGAATGCGCAGCGATGAGGATTGATATTTTGACCCTGTTCCCGGAGACATTGGGAGATGTACTCAGCGAAAGCATTCTGGGCCGGGCCCAGGAGCGGGGCTACATCACCATCGATACCCACCAGATTCGGGATTACACGGTAAATAAGCAGAACCAGGTGGACGACTACCCTTACGGCGGTGGTCGGGGGGCGGTAATGGCGGCGGACCCGATTTACCGCTGCTGGGAGGCGGTCTGCGACGAGGCCGGCGGGCCGATGCATACCGTTTACCTCTCTCCCTGCGGTCATACCTTCCGGCAGGCGGATGCCATCCGTCTGAGCAAAATGGAGAATCTGGTCCTGGTCTGCGGTCACTATGAGGGCATTGACCAGCGGTTCATTGACGAATGCGTGGATGAGGAAATTTCCCTGGGGGACTTTGTCCTTACCGGCGGAGAAATTGCCGCCATGGCGGTGACAGACGCCGTGTGCCGGATGGTGCCGGGGGTGCTGGCTGACCCGGAGTGCTTTGAGGAAGAAAGCCATTTTAACGGGCTGCTGGAATACCCCCAGTACACCCGGCCTGCCGTCTGGCACGGCAGGGAAATTCCGGCGATTCTCACCTCCGGCAACCATGAAAAGGTCCGGTTGTGGCGCAGAAAGCAGTCCCTCCGCCGTACCAGGGCCAGGCGTCCGGACATGTACGAGAAGCTGGACTTATCCTCCAAACAGGACAGAAAGCTGTTAAAGGAAATGGAAGCGGAGGACAGGGAAGCCGCGCAAGCAGGGGAGGCCTGAGGAGGCAGAAATATGGAAAAACTGGAAATTCTGAAGCAGTGGGTTGCGGAAAGCAACCGGATCGTATTCTTCGGCGGCGCGGGGGTCAGTACGGAATCCGGCATTCCGGATTTCCGCAGCGTGGATGGCCTGTACAGCCAGCACTTTGACTATCCGCCGGAAACCATCATCAGCCACACCTTTTATGAGCGCCGCCCGGAGTATTTCTTCCGGTTCTACCGGGAGAAAATGCTGCCTCTGGGATTTGAGCCCAACATTACCCACAAGGTGCTGGCACGGTGGGAGGCGGAGGGAAAGCTCTCGGCAGTGGTGACCCAGAATATTGACGGCCTGCACCTAAAGGCAGGCAGCAAGCGGGTCTATGAGCTCCACGGCTCTGTTTTGCGTAACTACTGTGTCAAGTGCCGGAAATTCTATCCGGCGGAGTTTGTACGGGATGCCCAGGGAGTTCCCAAATGCGACTGCGGCGGTACGGTAAAACCGGATGTGGTGCTGTATGAGGAGAGCCTGGACCAGGATACCATCGAGAAAAGCGTCATGGCAATCCGAAACGCGGATCTGCTGATTGTGGCAGGCACCAGTCTGACGGTTTATCCGGCGGCAGGGCTGATCAATTACTACCGGGGAAACCGGCTGGTGCTGATCAACCGGGACGAAACCCCCTATGACAGCCAGGCGAATCTGGTATTCCATGAAAGCCTGGGAGATATTTTCAGCAAGCTGTAATAATAAGGACCCCCCTGAATGGCGAAAAGCCATTCAGGGGGCGATGTCAAAATTCCGCTATTTTTTTAATACATTCTTGACATACATTTTTCCGGCGGTAGCTGGATAGCCCCCGGGAAGATCCACAGAAGATACATGCCTGCTCATACTTTTGCAGGATGATTCGGTCGTTTTCCATGTAGATCTCCAATTCGTCGCGCTCCGCAATGTCCATTGTTCGGCGCAGTTCGATCGGCAGTACGATCCTGCCAAGGTTATCCACCTTTCGGATAATTCCTGTCGATTTCATGCAGTAAGCCCCCCCAGTTTGTATATTTCACCGCTGCAAAAAATTTGCAACGGCTAATTTATTTTATCATTATAGTCCTTTCTCTGTCAGTAGTCAAACACTTTTTGCAGATGATGTCATATTTTGTGGAAAATACCGAGACATTTTCCGTTTCCTCCCGCATATTGTACATCATGGGAGGGATGTACATGGTAATGAGCTGGATTTTTACCGGTATGTTGATTTGCAGCATTCTCTGCTCCCTGCTGTCCGGCGGGGGAAAGGGACTGGCTGGCGCCGCTTTGCAGGGAGCCCAGGCCGGCGTAACGCTGACCATTTCCATGGCGGGAGCCATCTGCCTCTGGTCCGGCGTAGGCCGCCTCATGGACGCTGTAGGGATTACGGACAAGCTTTCCCGTTTGCTGAGGCCTGTGTTTCACCGGCTGTTTCCTTCCACGAAGGAGGACAAAATCCTTGCTCAGGATCTCAGTGCCAACATCAGCGCCAATCTCCTGGGGCTGGGGAACGCTGCCACTCCCATGGGCATCCGTGCCGCCAAACGGCTGAACCGGGAAGGCCTTGCGACGGATGAGCTGTGCCGCCTCATCGTGCTGAACACAGCATCCATCCAGCTTCTTCCGACCAACGTTGCGGTGGTGCGCAGTGCCCTGGGCTGCGCCACCCCCTTTGACATTCTGCCTGCTGTGTGGATTACCAGCCTCTTCTCCGCAGGGCTGGGCGTGGGAGTTGCCTGCCTGCTGGGAAAGGGGTTTCGGAAATGCTAGACTACCTTGTCCCCATGATCCTGACCGCGGTCTCTCTGACAGCCCTCCGGAAGCGGGAAAACGCTTATGACATTTTGCAGCAAGGGGCAAGGGAGGGGCTGAAGCTGCTGACCTCCATTTTGCCAGCCCTGATTCTGCTGCTCACCGGCGTGTATATGCTCCGGGCCTCCGGCGCCATGACGATCCTTACGTCCGTGGCGGCGCCGCTCTTTTCACTCTTCGGGATTCCACCGGAAACCGCGCCGCTGGTACTGATTCGTCCCATCAGCGGCAGCGCGGCGCTGGCAGTGGGTACGGAACTGATGGCGGAGTATGGCGTCAATTCTCAGATCGGCAGAACCGCAGCCGTTATGCTGGGGTCCACGGAAACCACCTTTTACACCATCAGCGTTTATTTTGGAGCGGCAGGCGTTACCAAAACCCGTTACACCATCCCCGCGGCTCTGTTTGCGGACTTCGTTGGTTTCTTCACTGCCTCCTGGGCAGTGCGGCTCCTGTTTTAAGGCAGATTTGACCGGTATCCTATGAGATACCGGTCAAGTTTTAATCAAGCTCGTCGTCCATTCCGTCCGGTTCCCCATCACCGTCGGCATCGGTCATAATTTCCCCAAAGCGCATACGACGCTTGATTTTGGCCTCTTCAACCTGGGTGTGAATCAGCTCCTTAACCATAATGGGATCTTTTACGTTTTTTAGCACCAGGGACGGCATGGTCTTGTCGGAGGAGAGCACCGTAACCGTGCCCACACCGAAAATCCGCTGCCACAGCATCCGCTTCGTATCGATATCCCGAACACGATACAGAAGAATCTCATCATCCTTAATGCTGAGAAAGCCCTGGGAAATGAATAAACGATCCTCTGAAAGACTGTACCGCGTAAAGCTCAAAGGCATCCCGAGAAAGCGCTTACGATCCTTCCAAAGAAATGAGATATGCACGGACATAACCGGGTCCTCCTTTCTGGCTTATATTATTCTACTATTTTCGTATCCATTTGTCAAGTGATGCAAAAATGGGCACCACATTTCCGGAAAACATGGTGATTTCATACGCTTTTTGGACTTTTCCTGAAAGAAACCCCCATCCGCAGGGCTTGCCTTACGGATGGGGGAGACCATTACAGAATCAGACAAATCAGACCGGTAGCGCCTTCGTTGACAATCCGCGTCAGAGTGCCCCGGAATTTTCCCCGGACATCCTCCGGAAGCTGCACCAGCTTGGCGGTCAGTCCCTCCTGGATCAGATCATACACGGACTTTCCGAAAATGTTGCTCTGCCACAGCTTTTCCGGGTCCTCTCCCGTCAGATGATCGATCAGATCCCGGGACTGCTTTTCGTCCCCCACCATGGGGCTGATCTCCGTGTCGATATCCACCCGGATCATATGAATGGATGGAGCGCCTGCCTTCAGCTTCACCCCAAAGGCGCCGCCCTTGCGAATGATCTCCGGGGTCTCCAGCTTCATTTCCTCCGCGGCAGGCATCACAACCCCATAGCCTGTGGCCTTCACTGCGGACAGGGCGTCGGAGATCTTGTCGTACTCCTGCTTGGCTTTTGCCAGCTCCATGAGCAGAGAAAGAAGCTGGGCATCGTTTTCAATGGGCAGCCCTGCCTTGGCACTGAGAATCTCATAGTACAGCCCCTCCGGCAGGACGATGACGCAGCTCACTGTACCGTTTGCCAGATCCACACTGCGCAGGGAGTAGTCCTGAACCTCGGGTAGCTCCCGGATTCCCTCCAGGCATGCTGCTGCCTGGCCCAGATTTCCGATTTCTCCGGCACGCTGCAGCAGGGTCTGATACAGAGCCGTCTTTACGGGATGCTCACTTTCCAGGGCGTCCAGCCATCGGGGCAGATGGACCCGCAGCTCCGTCATCGGGAAGGTATACAGCAGCGCCCGCAGCAGCTCCCCGATTCCGTCAGCATCCAGTGCCTGACAATCCGCGATCATGGGTTCTATGCCGTACTCCTTTTTTATCTCGTTTTTTACCATGGCGGCGGCTTCACTTCCGGGGTTGCGGGAATTTATGATGACCAGATAGGGCTTTCGGGTCTTTTGCATGTCCAGGATGGCTTTTCGCTCGGCGGCAACGTAATCCTCTCTGGGGATATCGGTAATGCTGCCGTCGGTGGTGACCACAAGACCTATGGAACAATGCTCCTCCATAACCTTCTTCGTTCCCAGCTCTGCCGCCTGGGTCATGGGGATTTCATGGTCAAACCAGGGGGTGGTGACCATCCGCGGCGTGCCCTCCTCCTCCGCGCCCACCGCCCCAGGCACCATGTAGCCCACAGAATCGATCATCCGCACCCGAAGCTTTGTGGTGCCGTCTGGAGAGATTTCCACGGCTTCCTCCGGAACAAATTTCGGCTCTGAAGTCATAATGGTTTTCCCGGAACCGCTTTGGGGCAGTTCATCCCTTGCCCGTTCCTTCCGGTAGGGGTCCTGGATGCCGGGAATGACCACTTCCTCCATGATCCGCTTGATCAGGGTGGATTTCCCCGTCCGAACAGGGCCCACCACGCCTACATAAATATTACCGCCGGTTCGCGCGGCAATGTCCCCATAAATTC
>CAYRDE010000121.1:0-5705 GCA_964422935.1 uncultured Oscillospiraceae bacterium
ATAGCGCCGGGTGGAGCAGGGCATTTCCTCCACGGTCAGCTTGTCCAGCAGCTTCCGCCGGGCAGTGGCCTGCTTGGCCTTGGACTTGTTGGCGGAGAAGCGCTGGATGAACAGCTGCAGCTCCTCAATCTTCTCCTGATTCCGCTTATTCTTGTTGCGGATCATGGCCTGGACCATCTGGGAGGACTCGTACCAGAAGTCGTAGTTGCCCACATACATCTTAATCTTGCCATAGTCGATATCCACGGTGTGGGTGCAGACGGTGTTCAGGAAGTGCCGGTCATGGCTGACGGCAATGACCATGTTGGGGAAGTCCAAGAGGAAATCCTCCAGCCAGTTGATGGCCTCGATGTCCAGGTTGTTGGTAGGCTCGTCCAGCATGACGATATCGGGATTGCCGAAGAGGGCCTGGGCCAGCAGCACCTTCACCTTGAGTCTGGGGTCCACGGAAGCCATCTGGTCGTAGTGCAGCTCCGTGCCAATGCCCAGCCCTTGCAGCAGACGGGAGGCGTCGGATTCCGCTTCCCAGCCCCCCAGCTCCGCAAACTCCGCTTCCAGGTCCGCGGCCCGCAGGCCGTCCTCATCGGAAAAGTCGGGCTTTTCGTAGATGGCGTCCTTTTCCTTCATCACATCATACAGATGCTGGTTGCCCATAATGACGGTATCCAGAACGGTAAACTCATCATAGGCGTTCTGGTTCTGCTTCAGAACAGAGACCCGCTTGGTGGGGTCAATCATAATGGAACCGGTGGTAGAATCCAGTTCCCCGGTGAGCAGCCGGAGGAAGGTGGACTTGCCTGCGCCGTTGGCGCCGATAATACCATAGCAGTTGCCGGGCAGGAACTGGAGATCCACATGCTGGAACAGCCACTGACCGCCAAACTGCATTCCTAAATTACTGACTGTGATCATTTTTGACTCCTTACAAAACATAATTACTAGGGCATAATCATACAGAATAATCTTATCACAAAATTCAGAAAAAGAAAGCCCCAATCCCAGAAAAAATCAGGTTCAAATTGAGATTTTGAACCTGATTTTTCATCTGTTTTTGGTGGTTATTCTGCCGTTTTGGGTTTTTCCCAGCCGAAGCCCTGGAAAACAGGCTTTCCGGTATAGCGGCTTGCCTGGCTCTGTCCCCGGAGGACCTCCAGCACCGCATCCGCCATGGCCTCCTGCTCGCACTCCCCGGGATAGACGGAAACGGGGGCGATCCAGCCGCACCGCTCTTCCACGCCCCTGGTAATATCATCGTAGCGCATCAATCCGCCGGTGAGCAGAATGCCGTCCACCCTGCCGCCCAGCACTGCCGCCATGCTTCCGATGGATTTGCACAGCTGATAGATCATGGCGTTCCAGACCGTGGCGGCTTTGGGGTCTCCCGCCTCCACCAGGGCGTGGATCTTTGCCGCGTCCGAGGTGCCGAAGTGGCTGACAAAGCCGCCGGAGCGGGACAGCATGGCCCGCATCTCGGACGTAGTGTGACCCTCATCCAGGTATTTCAGCACCTCCATCACTGGGATGGAGCCGAGCCGGGTGGGTGTGAAGGGGCCGTCGCCTCCCGCGCCCTCCGTGCTGTCAATCATCCGGCCCTTTTCGTGGGCGGTGATGGTGATGCCGCCGTCCACATGGCAGACGATCAGGTTCAGGTCTTCATAACGCCTTCCCATCTTTTTCGCGTGAATGGCAGCGATGCCCTTCTGGTTCAGCACATGGGTCTGGGCCCGGCGGTACAGCCCCGCAATGCCCGTCAGTCGGGCGTAGTCGCACAACTCATCCACATTGGTGGGATTTACGGTATACATAGGCTTTCCGTACTCGGTGCCCAGCTCATAGGCCAGCATGACGCCCAGCTTCGCCGGATGATCGCTGCCGCCGGTATCGTCGGCGGTGTCCTGAACCAGGGCCCCATCAATTTCCATGACGCCGGAGCGCTGAGACCAGGCGCAGCCGCCCCGGCCTACAAACACATCCATATCCCCCGGGGTTAGGTCGTGGGATTGCAGGAAATCCAGAATCACCTGCTTGCGCATAGGCATCTGGGCATTGGTGGTGGGGTATTTCAGCAGCTCCGGGGCATCGTGGAAGATGCTCTCGGTATAGACATTGGTTTCGTTCTCAAAGTAGCTTACCTTGGTAGAGGTGGAGCCGGGATTGATAACCAGCATTTTTACAGGGGTTTTCATATGGTAACAACCTTCTTCATGGATTTCGATTAATGAAAGGGATCTAAATCTGTGTCGTCGTTGATGGTACACAGGAACCGTGCCAGCAGCTCAATGCTGCTTTCCACGTCGCTGAGGCTGCAAACTTCGCTGGGGCAGTGCATATACCGCAGAGGCAGGGACACCAAAGCAGTCACCACGCCGGCGCCGGTTTTGTGGAGCTGGTCGGCATCGGTATAGGTTCTGCCCATATAGCTTTCCACCTGCCAGGGCACGTCCTCTCCGGCGCACTGTTTGAGCAAATCCTGCACCTTCTGATTTCCGATGGAGCTGTTGCACAGCACCGGGCCGCCTCCCAGCTTCACCATGCCGGAATCCTTGGGGTCCGCCCCGGGATGGTCGGAGGCATAGGTTACGTCCACCGCAATGGCAACCTCCGGCTGTACCTGACTGCCTGCCCAGTAAGCGCCCCGACCGGTGGTCTCCTCGCCCACGGTGGTGACGGCATAGACGCCGATGGCGCAGCCCCGCTCCTTCGCCCGCTTCAACGCTTCCAGAATGATGTAGGCACAGCCCCGATCGTCAATGCCTCTGGCGGACAGGAAGCCGTTGCACATTTCCTGGGCGTGGGTGTTGGGATGGATGGGGTCGCCCTGGCGGACATACTTCCGGGCATCGGCAGCATCCTTGGCACCGATGTCGATGTACAGCTCATTCACCTTCAGCTCCGCCTTGTCCACATCCTTGGAGTAAACCACCGTACCGCAGACCGGGCCGTTCTCTCCGTAAATCATCACCTGGTGACCGGGATAGGTGCTGGCACGGATGCCGCCGGCCTTCCCCGCCCGGATCAGGCCGTCATCCTGAATGTGGGTAACGATCATGCCGATCTCATCGATGTGAGCAGCCAGCATCACCTTGAAGGGGGCGTCGGGGTTTAAGATGCTGATAACGTTGCCGGTATAGTCGGTGCGGATTTCGTCGCAGTAAGGGGTCATTTCCGCAATGACCTTCTTCTGCATAGGGATTTCGTGACCGGAAACGGACATATTGTTTAAGAGGGTGTATAAGAATTCCTTGTTCATTCCTTCGTCTCCTTTTTTGTTTTTCCTCATTATAGCACAGATTTCTTTTTATGGAAACAGAAAAAACATTTTTTCACAGCAACATGCCCCATCCTCTGTCTAGAGGATGGGGCACAGGCTATTTGGTAACCACCAGCAGGGTAATTCCTTCGCTGCTCAAATACACGTTCTGACAGACGGCATCATCCTGGGAGAAGCCAAGCTCCACCTTCCAGACCTTCGCGGTTTCATCGTAGGAAACCAGGGCCGTATTCTGCCATTTCAGGGTGCATTCCTTCTGGGCGATGGTGACCACACTGCCCATGTCCACCGCCTGGGCAACAGTGTTGGCAAAGCCCTCGATCTTCACACCCGCACTTCCGGCGGGGTACTTGGCCTGTTCTTCCGCCCAGGAGAAGGAAACAGGCTTATCCACGTTCTGGGCAGCGATCACCTTGGCAATCTCAGTGGCGGAGGTGTCGTGCACCTTGATGGAATCAGATTCACCCTCTATTATATGGTCTTCAAGCGGCTCAGATATTCCATCAAGCATATTCATTTGCGCCGAAATCAGCCCGCCATCTTCGTCCATTGTGTAGGTTATTTCTTGGTAAGCCATATCCTGACCGGGATAGCCCGCAAGAATTTGCACCGTGTCTCCCTCACAGAAAACGTCTCCCACTGTCATATCATGTACTTCATAAAGAACCGTCCACAAGTCCCGGTGTTCTTCATTCAGCCAGCCTATGGCTTCCCAGGACGCCACACCGGAGAGGACATGATCCCCGTTCCAGCTGAGTTTGTATCCCTTTCCATCCCGGAACAGGTATCCCTTGTGTTGGAGCACCGTTCCATCTTTCTTCACATATCGCAGTTCTTCCAGGTAATCCGCTCCATTCTTCCAAATCGTGCTGGTATAATATTCGTAGTCTTCCACGTTGGGCCTCACGGTTTCCGTCAGATGGTAGCTCTCCCGGGTGCGCAGTTCCTCAAGGGCCGCCTTGCATTCTTCCACATAGGGTGCCATATCCTCCGCAAAAACCCGGAATTTCGCATAGAAGTCTCTGCTCTGGGTCTGCCCCGCCGGGTCGGTGTGGGTAAAGGTTTTCCCGATGCGGTAACTGCCGGAAGGAAGGGTGCCGTAGCTGTCCGTCCAGTTTATCTGCCAGGTTACCGTTTCCAGTGGGGCAATGATTTGAGTCTGGTCTGGGGCAGGCTCTTTTTGCGGCTTCACGGGAACATATTCGCTTCCGTCCCATTTTTCCAGCCAGAAGCCCTCCTCAGCAGTCAAGGTTCCAAGCTTTTCTCCGTTTCCCTTTTCCCGGTTTCCCCATTCCTCACAGATCAATGTCAGCCCCTCAGCGGAAACATTTTCCGCTTTCACATCCAGAACATATCCGAAAATCCACCATTCCTTGCCGTCCAGAGATAAGCTGCTGCTATCGTCCTCACCGCTGACAAACAGACCATCCAGCCAGTCGGTAAAATGGAAGCTGGTAACCGCAGCTACAGGAATGGTCAGGGCGGCAATCACGGCGGCAATAATCAAAATTTTAGAAGTCGTGGATACCCCACGGCGGTACTGCCTCTTTTCTCCATGTACTTTTTTTATAGTCAGCTCCTTGATTCGCTTTGCGGAAGCCCTTGTATCCGGCTGGATGTCCAGTTCCACTTCCTCCAATCCGTCCAGGAGATCAGAAATATTGAATTCCATAGTCCCAGGCCTCCTTTTCAGGTTATGTATTGGGTCAGCGCGCCGCGCAGACGGATTCTTCCCCGGCGCAGCTTGGTTTTCACGGTGGAGAGGTTGATACCCATATCCGCCGAAATTGCCTCCAGGGGCTGGCAGTAATAATAGAACCGGAGGAAAATCTCCCGATCCGGCTGGGGCATCTCCAGAACCGCCCGCTTCACGGCCCGATCCAGTTCCTTTTTCTCTATTCGTGTTTCCGGGGTTAATTCGTCCACAACCAGAATCTGTTCTTCCAAAGGCAGCTCATAGCCAATTTCCCGGCATTTGTTTTTCGCCAGATTCCGGGCCACAGTGCCTAAAAATCCCTTGGGAGAATGGACATCTTCGGCGTGCTCCCAGAGCTTGTAGAACACGTCTGAGGCCACCTCCTCCACGTCGCTCCGATCCATACAGGCTCCCAGAATATGATTGATGATGGTGGTAACATAGGGCGTATACCGCTCAATGAACCAGCCCAACGCCTCTTCGGAGCCGTTTTGCAACTTTTTCAGCGCGGTCAACTCTGTCAAGTACCTCACCTCACGAATTTGTCTGTGTATCAAGCGCTTGTACTATAATAACACACAAAGAGCAGAAATAGTTTCACTTTTCATTTATGAACAAAGAAAGAACTTTTTTCCCTAGGGCTTGCATTTTCTCCAGAGTGCGCTATAATATTAGCACTCAGCAAGATAGAGTGCTAAAAGCAATAGAATGAAAATAAGGATGTGTTTTGATTATGGA
>CAYRDE010000122.1:0-5631 GCA_964422935.1 uncultured Oscillospiraceae bacterium
CCTTTACCCCGGAGGATGTATGCGTGGTTGCAGTTCCCTCCTACGGCGGGCGGGTTCCCGGTATTGCGGTACAGCGTCTTTCCCAGCTCAAAGGAAATGGGGCAAAGGCAGTCCTGGTAGCCGTGTACGGCAACCGAGAATTTGAAGATACCCTGGTGGAGCTGGAGGACACCCTGGATGCTGCCGGATTTGTTTGCGTCGCCGCTGTCTCTGCCGTTGCGGAGCATTCCATTCTTCCCCAGTTTGCATCCGGCAGACCGGATGTACAGGATGTCCGGGAGTTGGAAGGGTTCGCCGACACAATTCTGGAGCGCCTGAAGGAAGATTCCCTGCCGGAGCTGACCGTTCCTGGCAATCGCCCCTACAAGCCCTTCAAGGTTTTTCCCATGACCCCTACAGCGAATAAAACCTGTATCAGCTGCGGAATCTGTGCCAAAAGCTGCCCTGTGGGAGCGATCTCCATGGATGACCCCAGAAAGACAGACAATAATGCCTGCATCTCTTGTATGCGCTGCATCCGGGTGTGTCCTCAGAATGCCCGTCATGTGAACAAGCTCCTTCTTGCAGGTGCGGAGCAGAAGCTGAAAAAAGCTTGCAGCACCCGTAAGGGGAACGCACTTTTCTGATTTTGCTGTATATAAAATTCACCACGGTGCTGTTCTCTTAGCGCACCGTGGTGTTTCTTTGATTTTCTCAGCACTTCCTGATAACTGAGAGCAAGGCAATCATTGGTCAAGCAACCACATCGTTGTCCAGACAAATGCAGACGTTGCGGATATAGGGACGATCTTTCAGGAACTGCCACAGTGCCTTATCCGATACACCACAGGCAGCGGCGTAGCTCTGGCTTTTCCAGCTCTGCTTGTGCAACGTGATAAAAGACAGCATATCAATGGGGGCTTCAAACAGGAACAGCGTATCTCCGCCGCCAATCCAGTGGAAACTGTACTCCGGCTCACTGCCGGGGGCGTTACCCTTGAAGCCTCCCTGAGCTGCGGTACTGTGCTTGTGTATGTGCCGAGGGTTTTCCTCTAGGTCTGTCCCCACAAACACAGCGTTGTGGTAGTCCGCCGATTCGTACACCAGCCCCCGATAGGCAAAGGCATCCAGCACATCCTTATCGATGCCCCGCCGCCGGAGCAGGTAGCCGTAAACCCTGCGCATATTGTCATGCTTCGGCGGCAGTTCCAAGGGCTGTTTAGCAAATGGTTCCACAGCTCCCTGCACCATCCCAATGCCCATGGAGTGCATTGCCAGCATGAGCTGTACCGCTTCCTGGTAGCCCGTGCCATAAAACCGGCAGGCAAAGTCGATAGCATCCCCGCCCACCTGCTCGTACTGGTGAAACCACAGGTTCCCACGGATTGTCACTCTCTGCCCGTGATCCAGCCAGACGAACTCCGAGCCTGAACGCTTCACTTCTTGCCCTTGCTGCCGAAGGAATGCCGCCAGATCTGTACGTCTGGCCTGTTCCCGTTGTTTTTCTGTGAACGGTATGTAACTTCCCATTTTTCCTCCAATCTTGTCACTAACTTAGGGATAGAATATATAAAATAACTTGATATAAGATATCTCACTTTTCCTATCTGCTGTAATATCTTCAGGTGATAGGTTCTTTCCTGGCGTCATCATGACAGGGTCCTGGTGTCACGGGACAGTTAGACTACCCCCTTGGCGGTCAAATTGTTTACAAATTATGTATTGCTTTTGTGCGCACATTTGCGTATAATAGGAGTATGAATTTATCTCTGAAGGAGGTGCCCACAATGGCAAAATCCGCAAACCTGTACGCACGCATTGAACCGGATCTGAAAGACCAGGCAGAAGGCATCCTCGCCGCCCTGGGCATTCCCGCCTCCAATGCCATTACCATGTTTTATAAGCAAATCGTGCTCCAGCAAGGGCTTCCCTTTGATGTGAAGCTTCCGGTATCCCGTCCCATTGATGTGAGCAAGCTGAGCCAGGATCAGCTGCACAAAGAATTGGAGATAGGATACGCGGATTTTTCTTCCGGGAATACCAGAAGTGCAAAAGCCGTCTTTGAGGATATCCGCCGGGATTACGGAGTATGAATTATACGGTAAACATTACCCCACAGGCAGAGGCAGATTTACGAGACATCTTCGAGTATATTGCCTTTGAGTTGCTGGAAGCCACAAACGCTGTACATCAGATTCAGCGGTTGGAGGAAAGTATCCTGAGTCTGGATCAGATGCCGAGCCGTTACCGTGCCTACGCCAAGGAGCCCTGGCACAGCAGAGGCTTGCGAGTCATGCCTGTCGACAACTACCTGGTTTTCTATATTCCCGATGGGGCTGCACAGGTGGTCACCGTGATCCGTGTTATGTACGGCGGTCGGGATATGGATGCCCAACTAAATCAATTTACCGAGGCTTAATCCACAATACGGGGCCGTTGCGAACAAATCTTGCAGCGGCCCCTGTTTTCTTATTTCAGAAAGATAAACTGTGGATATTCAATCCCGGATGCCCATAGCCTGCTTTTTCTCGTCGATTTCCTGGCGCTGCTTCCGATCCAGCTTCTGACCCTGCTGCTCCTGTTTCCGCTCCTGCTCTTGGAACATTCGCCCTAACTGGACTACAAGGGAAGATACTCCCTGAGCTGCGCCCCATGTCTGTTGGTGCTGGATAACCTGTAATAAATTCACTGCATACTGGTTGCCGTGTAGGGCAGACGCTTTCAGATGTTTCAGGCCACGCTCCTGATCAACACGCACACCGTTACCGAAATAGTAGACCTTTCCCAGCTGGTATTCAGCATAGGAATTGCCGCTCTCTGCTGCCTGCTGGAAGTAGCGGATTGCCTTCTTTATATCCTTCCAGCTTTCCTCTTTGAGGTAAACTTTCCCGGCGATATAGGCAGCAAAAGGCACGCCGTTTTGGGCCAGATCTTCCATCAATGGCAGCCCCTTGGCAATGTCCTTCTCCACAAACTCACCCTGACAGAGCAATTTTCCTAGCTGGTACTTGGCAAAAGCATTGTCCTTCTCAACAGCCTGCTCCAAATACGCTATGGCTTTAGCTGGGTCAAAATCAGGAAATTCCGGCTTCAGATACAGCCTTCCGAGACCATATAGGGCATCCACATTTCCTAATTCCACAGCCTTCTCGAAATAGAATCTTGCCTGCTCCAAATCCGCTTCCGTCCCTGTTCCTGTCAAATTCATAGAGCCAAGGCGGTAGTATAGCTTGTCATCTGCCATGGTTCGCTCCATTTCCAGAAAACCACGGTATGCTTTTTCATACCATTGCTTAGAGGAAACTGGGTTGGCCTCTGTCCCAATTCCATCCCGGCGCATCCTACCAAGCTGATATTGGGCATAGGCATTACCTTGGACAGCAGCCATATGAAAGAGGGCATAAGCAAGCGCATCGTTTTGCTCCACGCCCTGCCCACGGAGGTATTGACCGCCCAGAGCGTAGGCAGCGAAGGGGTTGTTTCCCGCCTGCCGGAACCACCGGGCAGCTTCCTTATAGCTTTGCTCAGCACCATAGCCACAGGCATAGCATTTTCCGATGCCTCGTGTGATTCTTTCCTCCAATCCTACGCCTCCCCGCCGGGGACACTTGGAACAGCCCGTCCCTTTTTCTTCGGCTTCTGGCTCTCCACCTTCATATCCAGGAAGGAGCGGACACTGGCAGGGACGGTTTTCTGATACAGCGCCTCCGCAGCCTGCGCCAGTTCATCTTCTACTGACACACCCCGCTGCTCCGCGTACATCCGCAATGCCAGCAGCTTTTCTTCCTCATAGCTAACCGTAATGCATTTTTTCAAATATTGACCTCCCTCGCTTAAATATAAAATTTCGCCGGAGGTATTCCCTCCGGCGATTGGGGTATGGGGTTATTCAGCGGTGGCCGCTGCTTCATGGGCATCCAGGGCCTTCTCAATGAGTCCCACGATGAACTCCCGCTGACTGAGCTTTTTCCCGGTGCGCTCCTTTTCCGCTGCCAGGTACTGCTTGATACGAATGTCCAGTTCCTCCGGGATCTGGAACGCCAAGGTTTTCGTTGCTGCCATAGTTGGTTTTCCTCCTTCAAAATGTTCTTTTAGAATTTGTGTAACGTACTCGCTGAGGGATTGCCCCAGGCTAATTCTTTTCTCTGTGACCTTCTCGTGAAGGGACAGGGGGACCTGGGCACAGAGGTTGCGGGTGGGTTCCATAGGCACTTCTCCTTTCGGTTTTGTAAGCCAAGCATACCCTAAGTGCTGGGAAATAGCTATTCACAAGAAGCAACAAAAAGGCAGGGACAAAGGGAAGCATACGGAAACCCCACGAGAGTGAAGGACTCTCGTGGGGTTGGGGGCCTATCTCTCGCACGATACGGCGGGTTCATAGATTATCTCCGCTTCTTAAAAGCGAGGTAAAGGAAAAAGGCCAGCAGTGCGGAAGCCCCTACGAGCTGTAGTCCCGTCTGCCATTTGCTGCCGGTAGAGCCGGTCATGGGCAATTCAAACACTGGAGCATTGACCACATTGGATTTGCCGGAATAGGTTTTGGTGGAATTGGTGATCAGCCTTTTACCCGTAATCCGGTCTCCGTTTTCATCCCGTTTTTGCACGGACTGAATATTTCGCTGAATCCGCAGGGTTTTCTGTTCCCTATTCCAATCCCGCTTTTCCAAAGCTATGGCCTCCCCCATTCGGATGCCGGTATTGAGCATCAGAATATACACATCCGCATAGACGTACACCGGCTTACCCGTGGAATAGGTTCGGCGGCACTCCTCAATGATCAGTGCACACTCCTGTGCATCGAAAAAGCGGATCTCCTTTTTCTCGAACAATGTCTTTTCCGGCATGATCACCGGCAGCATGGGATTGTAGGAAATGTCCCGCTTGATTGTGGCAAACTTCAAAGCTGCGTTCAGACAGTCGTAGGTCTTTTTAATAGTGGAATGGGAAAGGTTCTTCTTGTTTTTCATATTCATAAGCAGTTTCTGAATATCATCGGGGGTAAGCTGCTGGAGCTGGATGTCCCCAATATAGGGTTCAATGTGATTCCGAAATGTGGATTCCAGCGCATCGTAGCTACTTTCCTTGATGGTCCCCTGCTTATAGGTTTTCATCCAACGCCGAATGTACTCACCAAGCGTAATTTCTTCCATTTCCTGCTCAGAATCCGTAAAAAGAAACTCCCGGATTTTTCTTCTGACCTCTGTCTTACTCTTGCCGGAAAGATATTTATATTTTGGGGTACCGTCCGGTTTCTTTCCCAAATAGATCTTTCCCTGCCATGTGCCATTTTCTCTTTGATAAATGGTACCTGATCCATTATCCCGTCTTGCCTTTGCCATATGAATTTTCCTCCTTGTGGGCTGCTGACGAGATTGTTTACAAAGCCGTCAATTTGTCAACAATTCTGTCAACGATCTCCTTAAAATCGTTTAACATCAAATGAGAAGAACTAACAATTTACATACATTCGTTTGTATAATTGCAAATTCTACCATTGTCCACAGAAAAAGTCAAGACATAAGATTTGTTCAGGATTCCATTTAAAACAGGGAAAAACCAATTAAAAAGACTTGATGAAAATAAAAAATTCCCATTTATCGTTGACCGATAAATGGGAATTTTGTGGAGGTACCGCCCAGATTTGAACTGGGG
>CAYRDE010000123.1:0-5587 GCA_964422935.1 uncultured Oscillospiraceae bacterium
ACTTCGACGACGCCGGTTCCATCGGCAAGCGCTACCGCCGGGAGGACGAGATCGGTACCCCTCTGTGCATCACCGTGGACTTCCAGACCGTAGGCGACGAGAATACCCCTGCCGACAACTGTGTCACTGTCCGTGACCGGGATACCATGGAGCAGGTCCGGATTCCCATCAGCGAGCTGAAAGACTACATCGCCAAGAAGTGTGAATTCTAAGAAACCGGAAAAGTCAGGCTGTGTTTATTGGCACAGCCTGATTTTTTACCCGCACCAAAGAAGGAGGATACCCAATGAGCCCTGTCTGGGAAAAGGAAGGATATATTCTGCGGCTGGCGGAAAAGGGGGATGCGGAATCATATTTTAACCGCAATTTTAACCCGCTGGAGCCGGATCTTGTTCGGTTCACCGGCTGTAAACCGGTGTTTCAAAAGGAAGAGGTGCTCTCTTTTTTGGAAAGTTGTGTGGAGGCGGATGACCGTTATGATTTTCTGCTGCTTTCTCCGGAGGGACAGATTATCGGGGAAAGCGTTCTCAATGAAATCGACTGGGACGTGAAGTGCGCCAATTTCCGGATTGCTATTTTCCATCGGGCGGACTGCGCCAAAGGTCTGGGCAGCTGGGCGGTGGAGAAGACTCTTTCCTTTGCCTTTACGGACCTGGGCCTTCACCGGGTGGAACTGGATGTTTTTTCCTTTAACCATCGAGCCATCCATGTCTATGAAAAGGCGGGCTTTCGGCGGGAGGGAATCCGCAGGGAGGCCGTGCGGGATGGGGACGGCTATGCGGATGATATTCTCATGGCAATTCTGGAGGAGGAATGGCGGCGGAGAGAATAACCGCTGTCCCCTTTTTCAGTTTTTGAACAGACCATGAACGAAATCCTCAGAAATCTTCTCTGTTTCCCGCAATTTACATCGGCACCGGGAAGTGGTATACTTTCCCTGAAAAAAAGAAAGAGAGGAAATCCAAATGAAGAAACCCAACGTATTGGCAGAGGAAGCCTTCCGGCTGGACGGGAAAATGCCCCTGGGACAGGCGATCCCCTTAGGATTACAGCATGTGCTTGCCATGTTTGTAGGAAACCTGACTCCCCTGCTGATTATCACCAGTGCCTGCGGCATTGCCGCGGGAGAGTTTGCTGAGCTTCAGCTTTCCCTGCTGCAAAACGCCATGCTTATCGCGGGCATTGTGACGTTAGTGCAGCTTTTCTCCATCGGACCGGTGGGTGGTAAGGTCCCCATTATCATGGGTACCTCCTCCGGCTTTATCGGCGTATTTAACAGCGTGGCGGCCTCTATGGGCGGCGGCATCATCGCCTACGGCGCCATGATGGGCGCCTCAATCCTGGGCGGCCTGTTTGAGACGGTGCTGGGCTTCTTTTTAAAGCCTCTGCGGAAGTTCTTCCCCTCCGTGGTCACCGGCACCGTGGTGCTGTCCATCGGCCTGAGCCTGATCAGCGTGGGCATCAACTCCTTCGGCGGCGGAAACGGCGCCAAGGACTTCGGCTCCCTGGAAAACCTGTGCCTGGCCCTGTTCGTGCTGGTGGTGATCCTGGCCTTTAAGCATGGCACCAAGGGTGTGACCAGCTCCTCCTCCATCCTGCTGGGCATTCTCTGCGGCTATGTGGTCGCTTCCCTCATGGGACTGTTCCTGCCCACCACCGGCGTCACGGCTGACGGGGTGGCGTACACCAAGGCCTGGGTCCTGGATTGGAGCAAGGTGGCAAGCGCCTCCTGGTTCGCGGTGCCCAAGCTGATGCCGGTAAAGCCGGTATTTGATCTGCGGGCCATCGTTCCGGTGATGATTATGTTCATCGTCACCGCCGTGGAAACCGTAGGCGATATCTCCGGCGTTATGGAAGGCGGCCTGGGCCGGGAGGCTACAGACAAGGAGCTGTCCGGCGGCGTCATGTGCGATGGCCTGGGTTCCTCTTTCGCCGCCCTCTTCGGCGTGCTGCCCAATACCTCCTTCAGCCAGAACGTGGGTCTGGTTGCCATGACTAAGGTGGTCAACCGGTTTGCCCTGGCTACCGGCGCTATTTTCCTGATTCTGTGCGGCCTGTGCCCCAAGCTGGCGGCGCTGGTTTCCATTATGCCCCAGGCGGTTCTGGGCGGCGCGGCGGTGATGATGTTCTCCTCCATTGTGGTCAGCGGCATTCAGCTGATTACCAAGGAGCCGCTGAACGGTCGGAACCTGTCCATCGTGTCCGTTGCCCTGGGTGTGGGCTATGGCATGGGCGCCAACGCCGGCATTCTGGCCCAGGCTCCCGAAGCCATCCGCCTGATCTTCGGCGGGTCCGGCATTGTACCCGCGGCCCTGGCAGCGATTTTGCTGAATGTTCTGCTGCCCAAGGAAAAGAAGGATTGATCTTCTATATTGGAAGCGGGACTGCCTGGTGGGCAGTCCCGCATTTTACCCTCTCAGGCATTGGCCCTCTCCGCCCCAGTGTGCGCACTGGGGCACCTCTCCCTCCGGGAGAGCTGGCAGCCGAAGGCTGACTGAGAGGGCTACCCCCCGGCTGAGGGGGCTGTCACCCGTTTTCTTCCAGCCTCGTCAAATCCTCCGGCGTATCCACATCCCACAGCTCCCGTCCGTCCGCAATGGGCATCAGACGCACCCTGTCCGGATGCTTCCTTACCACATATCCGCCGCCCATCCCATCCGGCAGCGTCCGCAGCTCCGGGAAGGCCCAGCCTGGAAACAGTACCGGCGCACCGGGAGATCCCTCGAAGGCAGGCCGCCATATGAAATCCGGTTCCTCCACAAAGGCCCGGGCCAGCGCCGCCACCGTTTCCCGGCGCAGAAGGGGCTGGTCGCAGGGACAGAACAGACAACCTTCCATTTCTCCCAACGCTGCCATTCCCAGGCGCACTGTGTCGCTGCGCAGCGGCAGATTATGAACGACCGTTTCGATTCCTGACTCCCGGCACAGCTTTGCCACGTCCTCCCGGCGGGTTACGACCATACGCTTGGCAAAGACCCCTTCCGTGGCCTGAATGGTCCGAAGGATCAGAGGCGTACCATGGAAGGATGCCATCAGCTTGTTACCCCCAAACCGCTTTCCCAGACCGGAGGCAAGAAGCACACAGCCCAGCATTTTGGTTTCTACCGTTTCCACAAGTCCCGCCCCCTTAGAAATATGCACTTATTTTACCAGATGCCCTTCCCAAAATCAACAATATCCATTATAATGATACATGATAACCAAGGATTCCCGAAGGAGGATCTTTTATGATAACCATACAGAAATATGTCCGGGCAGAGAGTCTGGAGGAGGCTTACCAGCTGAACCAGAGCCGGCGAAACCGGATCATCGGCGGTATGCTGTGGATGAAAATGGGAAGGGGCAGCATCGCCACCGCCATTGACCTGTGCGACCTGGGCCTTGACACCATTGAGGAAACTGCTGACAGCTTTTCCATCGGGGCCATGGTAACCCTGCGGCAGCTGGAGCAGCACCCGGGACTCAATGCCTATACCCGCAATGCCGTGAACCATGCCCTGCGGGACATTATCGGCGTCCAGTTCCGGAATATGGCGACCATCGGCGGCAGCCTGTGGGGCCGGTTCGGCTTTTCCGATGTGCTGACGGTATTTCTTGCTATGGACAGCTTTGTGGAGCTTTACAAGGGCGGCCTTGTTCCCATGGAGGAATTTGCGGTCAGGAAGCATGACAACGATATTCTGGTGCGGGTGATTGTGAAGAAGCGGCCGGGGAAATTTGTCTACACCGCCATGCGGAACCAGAGTACCGATTTCCCTGTGATAGCCTGCGCTCTGTCTCAGCTGGACGGGGAATACCGGGCGGTGATCGGGGCCAGGCCCGAACGGGCTATGGTGGTTCGGGACACCCGGGGGCTTCTGAAAGACGGCATTACGGAGGAAAGCACCGCCGCCTTTGCCGCTTTCCTGGCGGAAACCGTGCCCACGGGCACCAATCTCCGGGCGGGAGCGGCCTACCGCAGTCATTTGATCCGGGTGCTGACAAGTCGTGCTTTACCGGAACTGGGAGGAATGGAATCATGGAAATCAAACTGACCTTAAACGGACGCTCTATCAGCGACCACATAGAAGCCGATACCCTGCTGATCGACTTTCTCCGCGCCCATGGCTGCCTCAGTGTCAAGCGGGGCTGCGAGACTTCAGGCTGCGGCCTGTGCACCGTCCTTATGGACGGCAAGCCCATTCTCTCCTGCTCCATGCTGGCGGCCCGGGCTGCCGGACACAGCGTGCAGACCCTGGAGGGACTCCAGGAGGAAGCGGCGGATTTTGTAGGCTTTATTGCGGACCAGGGCGCGGACCAGTGCGGCTTCTGCAATCCCGGTTTTGTTATGAACACCATCGCCCTGCTTCGGGAAAACCCAGACCCGACCGACGACGAGATTCGCGCCTTTCTTGCCGGAAATCTGTGTCGGTGCTCCGGCTACGACGGACAGCTCCGGGGCATCCGGGCCTATCTCAGCAGCCGCGGGAAATAAGGAGGCAGATATGGAACAGCATACATACAAATTTGTGGGCAAGTCCATTCGGAAGAAGGATTCCATGCAGCTTCTGCTGGGCAAGCCCGTTTATGTAAACGATGTCACCCCCGCAGATGCTCTGGTGGTGAAGCTTCTGCGCAGTCCCCATCCCAACGCCATCATTCAGTCCATCTCCACGGAAACTGCCAAAAAGGTGCCCGGTGTGGTGGATATCTATACCTGGCAGGATGTGCCCCAGGCCCGGTTTGCCATTGCGGGCCAGACCTATCCGGAGCCCTCTCCCTATGACCGCCTGATTCTGGACCGCCATGTCCGGTTCGCCGGGGACCCGGTGGCAATTGTTGCTGCTGAAACGGAAAAGGCCGCGTTGAAGGCCATGAAGCTCATCAAGGTAACTTACGAAATCCTGGAACCGGTGCTGGATTTCCAAAAGGCTTTGGACGGCCCCATTCTGGTGCACCCGGAGGAGGACTGGGAGCCCCCCTGCGAGGTGGGCGGGGACAACAAGCGAAACCTGGTTGCCAGCGGTGTGGATGCTGACGGAGACGTGGAGCAGGTGCTCCGGGACTGCGACGTCGTCCTGGACCGGACCTTCCATACCAAGGCCTTCAACCAGGCCATGATGGAGACCTTCCGAACCTATACGGACCTGGACCGGTACGGGCGGCTCCATGTGGTTTCCTCCACCCAGATCATCTTCCACTGCCGCCGGATTCTGTCCCGGGCACTGGGCATTCCCCAAAGCCGGATTCGGGTGGAAAAGCCCCGGATCGGTGGCGGCTTCGGGGCCAAGCAGACCGCCGTATGCGAGGTCTATCCGGCCTTTGTGACCTTAAAAACCGGGCGGCCCGCCCGCCTTATCTACACCCGGGAGGAATCCCAGATCGCCGGTTCTCCCCGGCATGAAATGGAAATCCGGGTCCGGCTGGGCGCCGACCGGAAGGGAACCATCCGGGCGTTGGATCTTTATACCCTGTCCAACACCGGTGCTTATGGCGACCATGGCCCCACTACTGTGGGCCTGTCCGGGCATAAGTCCATCCCGCTGTACACAGGCTCCCTGGAAGCCTTCCGGTTTGCCTATGACGTGGTCTACACCAACACCCAGGC
>CAYRDE010000124.1:0-5559 GCA_964422935.1 uncultured Oscillospiraceae bacterium
TCTTGCCGAACATTACGTCCTTGACCATTGCCATATGGATCATCACGCCTTTCTTTCGAATTGTGTGTTGCTTATGATACGCCACGAACAGTTGTCAAAACTTAACGGATTGGCTCTTGACAGCGTTCCGTTCCTGTGGTAAAATGGCTGTAGATAAGGGATAAGGGACCAATAGGCAGACTACCACAGTATGGACTACGATTATAGCACAGAATGGGTATCCTTGTCAAGGAGAATAATGGACAATTCCGGGGCTTCGGCTCCGCTTTTTTGTGGTCTTTTTTACAAAGGACAGAAAAAGCCTTCCTCAAAGCACGTTAGGCTGCGTGAAGAAATTCACGGGTGTGCCCTCTCAGTCACGGCTGCTTTTGCTTTGGCTGAAATGGCATTTCCCGACGCTCTCAAAATAATGGCACATAAAATCCCTCTGCTATCTCAGGTTTTGGATAGCAGAGGGATTCTTTCATTTCGCAGGGCGTTATTCGGCGGGGTTACTGGCGTCAAAGACGATCTCCGTTGTATTATTGTCGAGCGTATAGCTATTCTCACCCTCGGCATAAGCAAGACGAACGATATGTTCAAGTTCCACAACGGCAGCACCGTCCGGCACCGCAAAGGTCCAAACGCCGGTAGCTGTTTCCCCTGTAGGCACGTTCCCTATGATATTGCCTTTCCGCTGGAAGGTCACCTTCTCGCAGTTGAGGCCATCCGCAAAGCAAAGGACTTCAATATCCAGTGCAGCGGAACTCAGATTCTCGTACTCTATTTCACAGGTCACATAGTGGTATCCTTCTTTTGCAGGGATACTGATGCTGTTATCCAGATAGCTGGAGAGATAGGTGACGTTAAAATCGGGGAACTCTCTGGCCTCTCCCACATGGATTGCATCCGGAGTGGGAGCCGGATTTTCTGTTCTGCTAAGTCCGGAATCCATTTCCCCCTCATAGAGAAATTTGTGTACCTCTTCAATGTAATATGGCGGTTTATTGGAGTCAGAGTAGCTGATATATTCCACTTCGATTTTTGGAGTGCCCACAGGCACTTCAAAATACACATCTATTGTAACAGGCTGATCAGTAGGTATCGTACAGCCAGAGAAATTATCAGGAATGTATGCATCCTCTGGTTCGACTGGGCATCTGAACCGTTCCATGCCTAATATTTGACTGTTAGAGGTGAGGTTTGTTACACGAAATGTAAGGAAAATCCAATGATTTCCTTCGGCAGGTTGAAAAAACTTTGAGTCCTCATATGCGTAAACGCCACTTGCAAGGTAAGTGATTTCAAAATCCCCATCTGTCAACGTTTCACCCATCTGATAGAACTCTTTCACAGGCTCAGTCTCTGGAGGTTGGGTTTCGGGTGCGGTGATTTTCAGGGAAGCCTCTGTGGAAACCGGGACGACCGCTTCCGTAGTAGCAGGCGCATTTCCATCGGAACAAGCTGTCAGGGCCAGTATGAGAATCCCGGTCAGAACAAGAATCCACAGCTTTGGGAAAATAGACTTTTGAATTTTCATAATATAGTCTTCTTTCTTTGAGAGTTTTGGGTGATAACTATAATCATTATATATCATTAAATTCTCTATGTCAACCGAAATATATTCTATAATTCCCTAAAAATCCCTATGTGCAGCATTATACTATATACAGACAGGGGAGGCGAGGAAATGGAATATGCGGATTGGATTCCGGAACGGGTGGCTCAGCTTCGGATGGGGAGAGGAGTCTCTGCCCGGGATATGAGCTTGAGCCTGGGCCAGAGTGAAAGCTATATCAATAAAATTGAAAACCACCGGGCCTTGCCTTCTATGATGGGTTTTCTCTACATCTGCGAATACCTGGGGGTTACGCCTGGGGAGTTTTTTGACGCAGAGAGTGCCGCCCCGGAAAAGGTGGGGGCCATTGCCCAAGCAGCCCGCCGCCTCACACCCCGTCAGGCCGACCATGTTCTGGAAATCATTCGGGATATTACAGAATGATCAGGGCTGGTTCCGACATTAACCTTCAATACATGCAAAAAGAGGCCGCCTGAAGGCGACCTCTTTCTTGATCCACTTACATTTCCGAGAATCCAAAGCTGTTGACCAGGGCGTCCACCTTTTTTCCCGCCTTGCAGTAGGGGCAGTCCTTGAAGTCGTAGCTCTCGTAATCCGGAATATCCGCAATGGAGTAGATGGAGCGGACAGGATATCCTGCCACCTCGTCCACTGCCCGGTAGATGGCGGCAACCCCGGTGACGTGACCGCCATAATACTGGATGGCCTCAATGGAACGGTTGGCGGTGAAGCCTGTGGTCACGGAGGCCATCAGCACCAGAACATGCTTGCCCCGAATCATGGGCTTGATGTTGTCCCGGAAGATGATCTGAGAGTTGGCGTTGTATTCCGGCTCCAGAACATAGATGGTCTGATGGGCGTTGATGGTGCGCCAGCCGCTTTTGGTCAGTTCGTCGGCGACACAGGTGCCCAGTACCGCGGTGCCGTCCAGGCACAAAATGGTATCAACGGGTGTATCATTGATAAAAGACGACACCAGTTGGTATGCGCTGTCCCGGGCCTCACTGAGGCGGGTTTTCTGATAGGTGATGTCGATGTAATAATTGATATGGGAATGGTTGGTAACGAAGTGTCCCTTGGCAAAGCGAAGGGGCGCTTTGCCCCGCTGAACAGGCAGTTTCATAAGCTGGATCATGGTCTTACCTCCGTTTTCTTGAGAATAAAAAAGAAAAGCTTTTGTACCTCCCAGCCAAGCGTTTTTGGCTGGAGGGTTCAAAACGCTTTTTTTCATTATAACCCAGGAAAAAAGAAAAGGCAAGCAGAAAGGAAGGTTCTGCCTGCCAAAAATCAACCCAGGAACTTGGGCATATTGCGCAAACGCAATGCCTCTTCCTGCCGTAAAAACTGATTGCCGATGATCCGGCAGATCTTGCCGCTGCGGATCATCCAATGAATTTTGCTGAAAGACGCCCACATGACCCCATCCGTTTCTCCGGGCTGGAGGACAATATCACTGGGGGAGACGGGATGCTTCAGGCAATAGTGATCGTAGAAGATGTTCCGCTCCAGGTCGCTGTCCAGCAATTCGAAATCCTCCTGGAAGGCGCGAATCCCCGTTTCCTCATACAGCTCCCGGGCAATGGCCTGACGGCTGGTTTCCCCGGCCTGTACGGCGCCGCCGGAGTTTTCCCAGGTGCCGGAAAAGGACTTCCCCTTAGCCCGGCGGGTCAGAAGGAAATGCCCTCTGCCATCGTAGACCCAGACGCAGACGACCAGACCGTAATCCCCCGGCTGCCAGGGTGTGCCCCGACGGTGTGTTCGACCGGTCAGATTCCGGTGTTCGTCATAGATGTCGTTAAGCTCCATTCCCAGCCCTCCCTGTTTGCGCTCGTCTTTTCCTAGTGTATCACAACCGGAAGAAAAAGGCAACGTAAATCCGCAAAAAAAGGACTGTCCTCATTTTGGGGACAGTCCTTTGCGTGTTTAGCCAAATACATTATAGATGTCCATAGCATCCAGGGCGATGAGTACAAAGCACAGCGCCAGCAATGTCAGACATACACCAATGATGATGTCCAGCTGTTTCAGATTCAGGGGAATCTTATCGTACCAGTACTCCTTCTGGGCCTGCCAGCCGGAGGACTTTTTCTTCCCGTCCTGCGGAGCTTCGGGAGATACGCTTTCCTCCTGAATGGTATCCTTGTCTTCCATTACTTCTTCTTAACGTACTTGCGGATATCCATGGCAACGGCGGTAATGACAACCAGGCCCTGGACGATGTAGTTGAAGTTGGGGTCGGCGCCCACGAACTGCAGGATGATCTTCAGCAGCTCGAATACCAGCACACCTACCAGGATGCCGCCCACGGTACCGATACCACCGGTGGTGGAGACGCCGCCGATGGTACAGCCGGCGATGGCTTCCAGCTCGTAGGACACGCCCATGGAGGCGGAGGCGCCGCCGGACTTACCGGTCATCAGGAAACCGGCGAAGGCGTACATAATACCGGCGATCATGTAGATCAGGGTCTTCCGAGCCTGGACATTGACACCGGAAACCTCAGCGGCGCTTTCGTTGCCGCCGATGGCGTACATATACTTGCCGTGAGTGGTCTTGTTGTACAGGAACCAGAAGAGAAGGCCAAACAGAACAGCGAACAGAATGAAGCCGCTGAAGCCCTTGAAGTTGCCAAATGCCAGGATTCTCCAGTTGAAGAAGTCCTTGAACTGCTGGCTCTGACCGCCGATGGGCTGTGCGTTGGTGTAGATCAGGTTAATGCCGTAGACGATGGTCTGAATACCCAGGGTGGCGATGAAAGGAGGTACGTTCAGTCGGGAGACGATCAAACCGGTGATGGTGCCGATGAAGGCGCCGATTGCCAGAACGATCAGCAGGGCCAGCCACATGTTCATTTCCGGCATCCAGGGGAACAGACGGGAGGCGTAGTCCGCCCGCTGAATCATAACGCCGGTGAGGGTGGCAGCCAGTGCGGCCTGACGGCCTGCGGACAGGTCGGTGCCTTTGGTGATCAGACATCCGGAAACGCCCAGGGCGATGATGAAACGAATGGTGGTGTTGCCCATCAGAACGTTTACATTCTCCAGGGAGAAGAAGTTATCAATGGTAAAGCCGACAATGATACTGATGCCAGCCATCATAACCACGATGGGGTTACCCTTCATGTAGGCCCAGACGCGCTGACCAAAACTCATCTTTGTTTTCATATTTGTGTTATCCTCCTAACTAAACCGTCTCAAATTGGGTTGCCAGTGCCATGACATTTTCCTGTGTAGCATCCTTGCCGTCGATGAAACCGGTGACACGACCATCGCACATGACCATGATCCGGTCGGACATGCCGATGAGCTCCGCCATTTCGGAGGAGATCATAATGATGCTCTTTCCGGCCCGGGCCAGCTCCTCAATGATGCAGTAGATTTCGTATTTGGCGCCTACGTCGATACCACGGGTAGGCTCGTCCAGGATCAGAACGTCGGGGTTGTTCGCCAGCCAACGACCGATCAGCACCTTCTGCTGATTGCCGCCGGACAGGCTCTGAATCTGGGTTTTGCTGGAGGGAGTTTTAATGTTCATCTTCTGAACGTTCTCCTGCACCAGGGCCTCAACCTTTTTATCATTGATCTTAATTCCATAGTCCAGATACTGGTTCAGGGAGGCGATGGAGATATTGTCAGCAATGCTGAGGACGCCCATAATGCCGGTTGCACGGCGGTCCTCCGTCAGCATGGCGATACCGTGGTCGATGGCATCCTTGGGACGGGCGATGGGAAGCTCCTTGCCCATGTACTTGATGGTGCCGGAGGTATGGGAGCGGATGCCAAACAGGCCTTCCATCAGCTCGGTACGCTGAGCGCCCACCAGGCCGCCAACGCCCAGAATCTCACCCTTCTTCAGTTGGAAGGACACATGACGGAAGCTCTTGGGGTTGATGGAGGTGAAGTCCTCCACCTCAAAGACAACCTCGCCGGGGACATTGTTCCGGGGAGGATAGAGGTTTGTCAGCTCCCGGCCCACCATCTTGGAGATGATGAAGTCGGTGG
>CAYRDE010000125.1:0-5376 GCA_964422935.1 uncultured Oscillospiraceae bacterium
GATCTAATTTTGCGATGGTAAGCACCTCCAAATAAACAACAAAAAAGCGGATGCCAAGCATCCGCAGCATTCCCAGTTTCCCACCAGAGAAAAGGAAATATGGACCGTTTCGCTTTCGCTTGCGGTGAGGCGGATGTTCAGCCTTCTTTATTACCGGGGTATTCTATCACACTTTGTCCAAAATGTCAATCTCTTTTTGTGGAAAAGTTTCGCATCCACCGGTTTTTTCTTCCTGACGGAATATCTTATGCGGCGGTTGGGTAGGATTATTCCAGCCCCATCTGTCCTGAAAAATCCCCATGGCAGGTATGGGCATCTCAATCACGGTAAGTCCCCCACCATGGTTCCCGGTTCTCCCGTAAAGGCGGACAGAACCTCAATCCGGATTCCATGGTCCCGGGCCAGCTCTACGCTCCGGTCGTGAAGTACCTGAGCGCCGTTTTCCACCAGCGCCAGCATATCCCCATAGCCGATTCTTCCAAAGCGCCGGGCATCCGGGTAGACCCGGGGGTCCCGGTCATAGACGCCGTCCACATCGGTAAAGATCTGGCATTTCGACGCCTTCAGCCAGGCCGCCAGGGCCACGGCTGTGGTGTCCGAACCGCCCCGGCCCAGGGTTGTAATGTCTCCCTCCGGGTCCACTCCCTGAAATCCCGCCACCACCACGATTTTCCCGCTTTCCAGCTCCCGCCGGATTCGTTCCGGGGCAATTCTGGTAATCCGGGCATTTCCGTGAATCTCATCGGTGCCGATTCCCGCCTGCCAGCCCGTCAGGCTCACCGCCGGATATCCCATCGCGCCGATTGCCATGGCTACCAGTCCCGCGCTCATCTGCTCTCCGGCAGCTAAGTAGGCATCCATCTCCCGGCTGGAGCCCCGGGGATTGACCTGCCTGGCCTTTTGGATCATCACGTCCGTGGTATCCCCCTGGGCGGAAACCACAATGACCACCTGGCTTCCCTGCCGGGCCAGATCCACCGCCCGCCGGGCGGCAGTGCGCACCCGGTCCAGGTCACCCAGGGATGTGCCTCCGTATTTTTGTACGATCAGCATACACATTCCTCCCTGCCACATTCTATGGCAGGAATGAGCGAATGGTGACGAAAGCTTCCAAGGCGCAGAAAAATCCTGCCGCCAAACAAGGCGGCAGGAATCTGTACCGGGTTATCCCGCCAGAACCTCTGCCTTGACAACGCCCCGGAATTCGGAGAGCTTCTGCATCAGCTCTTCCAGGGTCATGGTTAAATCAATGGTCTCGGCTGAAATCGTAATAACGGCGGTTCCGTTGGTGGGAACGATCGAATTAATTGTGATGATGTTCGCTTTCGCGTTTGCAAAGACATCCAGCAGAAGAGAAAGGATGCCCGGCTCATCATGTACCAGCAGCTGGAAGGTGATGATCCTCCCGCTCATCATATTTTGGAAAGGCAGCACCGAGTCCCGATACTTATAGAAGGCACTCCGGCTGATATCCGTCATCCGCGTTGCCTCATTGACGGTGGCAGCTTCCCCTGTGGAAAGGAGGCGTTTTGCCTCTGCTACTTTTAGAAAAACCTCCGGCAGTGCCGACGCTTCCACGATATAATATTTAGGTTTTGTCGTCATGCAGACCTCCTCAAAACGATGGCGTGTACTCGACTCGCTCACATTTGTTTTCTCTCTACACATTGTAGCATACATTTGCGAAAAAGCAACCCCTATCCCACTTCCGAAAGAAGGTTTTTTATGGGCTCCGGTGTCAAGACCCTGCTCTCCCTGCTGACCGTTTTTCTCTGCGTCTGGCTCACCTCCCGGTTCCTGCTGCCCCTGCTATCCCCCTTCCTGCTGGGGGGAGCACTGGCTCTGGCTGCGGAACCGATGGTTTCCTTTCTCAATCAAAAGCTCCATGTGCCCCGGGGCATCAGCGCCGGGATTGGCGTGGGCATGGCCTTCTGCTTTCTCGCGATCGCCTTTCTTCTGCTGTGCGCCTTTCTCGTTCGGGAGCTGGGGAATCTGTCCGGCGCCCTTCCCTATCTGGAGGAAACCGCCCGCTCCGGCATTTCCCTCCTGCAAAGCTGGCTTCTCAGTCTCACCGCCCATACACCCCAGAGCATTCAGCCCTTACTTCAGGACAATGTCACCGGTCTGTTTTCCGACGGTGCCGCCCTGATTAACAAGGGCCTCCACTTTCTTCTGGGACTGGCAGGCAATCTTCTCAGCCATGTGCCGGACAGTGCTCTGAGCCTGGGCACCGGGATTATCTCCGGCTTTATGATCTCCGCCAAGCTGCCGAGAATCCGGCGGTGGATTCTGCGGCGGCTGCCCAGGGAAAAGCTCCGCCCCATTTTAGAGGCGGTCTCCCGAATCAAAACCGCCCTTCTCGGCTGGCTGGTTGCCCAGTGCAAGCTGATGGTGATGACCATGATGATTCTCATGCTGGGCTTTACCATTCTCCGCGTCTCCTATGCGCCCCTTTGGGCAGCAGCCATCTCCCTTGTGGACGCCCTCCCGGTTCTGGGAACCGGTACCATTCTGCTTCCCTGGGCCCTGATCTGCTTTTTGCAGCAGGAGGGGGCCAGAGCCCTGGGCCTTCTGGGCATCTATGTGGCAGTCTCCCTGACCCGTTCTGTTTTGGAACCCAGGCTTCTGGGGCAGCATCTGGGGCTTGACCCCCTCGTCACCCTGATGTCCCTGTATGCGGGATATAAGCTCTGGGGCATCGGCGGCATGATTCTCGCCCCCATGCTGACTGTGGCAGCCATTCAGGTCGTTCCGGGATACGGTCGCCGGCAGCGGCCCGGGAAAACATAACCAGCGGGCAGGAGATTCCGGATACCTTTCCTTCGCAATTCCAACAAAAAAACCAACTCCCTATTGTACATTTCTTTCCCGTTTGCTATAATAACAGGAAAATGCGATAGTATGGATGTGTGCCAATGTGAAATATGGAATTTGGAATGTAAATGAACCGGAAATGCAGGCGGTAAACGCCCTGGTAAGCGGAAACTACGCCCCCCTGGCTGCCATGGTCCTGGCCTCCCGGGGGATTGCCACACCCGAGCAGGCACGGGCCTATCTCAGCAGTGATGTTCCCCTTCTGGACCCCTTTCTGATGACCGATCTGGACCTTGCCGTGAACCGGATACAGGAGGCTCTGTCCCGGGGAGAGAAAATTGCCGTCTTTGGGGACTATGATGTGGACGGCATTACCGCTACCTGTCTCCTGACAGATTTTCTCCGGAAGCAGAGTGGAGACTGCGTCAGCTATATCCCCGGACGGCTGGAGGAGGGGTACGGCTTAAACCCCCTTGCCATCAGCCAGCTTTGCAACGAGGGCGTAAAGCTCATTGTCACCGTGGACTGCGGCATCACTGCTCTGGCAGAGGCCCGGCTGTGCCGGGAACTGGGCATCGATCTTATCATCACCGATCACCATGAATGTAAGGAGCAGCTTCCCGAAGCAGTCGCCGTGGTGGACCCCCACCGCCCCGACGGCGGATATCCCCACAGAAATCTTTCCGGCGTAGGTGTCGCCTTTAAGCTTGCCGCTGCCCTTGCCGGAGATCAGGAAGCAGTTTTAACGGAATATACCGATATGGTGTGCCTGGGCACCGTTGCCGATGTCATGCCTTTGCAGGGAGAGAACCGGGTGTTTGTCTCCCGGGGGCTCCAATCTCTGGCCCACACCAAGCGTTTGGGACTTGCTGCGCTTATGGCGGAAAGCGGCTGCGACCCGGATGCCATCAGCGCCACTGCCATCGGCTTTATGCTGGCCCCACGGATCAACGCCGCCGGACGAATGGGCCAAATCGACCTGGCAATCGAGCTGTTCCTCACCGATGATCCGGAGCGTGCCGCCATTGTCGCCCGGCAGCTTTGTGAACTGAACCGTCAGCGTCAGGCCGTGGAATCGGAAATCTACGCCCAGGCAGTGGCTATGCTCCCCGAGGGGCAGCCCCCGGAGGCCATTGTACTGGCTGACGAAAGCTGGCATCAGGGGGTTGTCGGGATCGTCGCCAGCCGCATTGCGGAGGAGTACGCCTGCCCCGCCTTCCTGATCTGCCTGGACGGCGATCACGGCAAGGCAAGCTCCCGCAGCCACGGCGGATTTAACCTGTTTGCCTCCCTGTCTGCCCTTTCCCCCCTGCTGGAAAGCTACGGCGGGCATGAGCTTGCGGCGGGCTTTACCATCTCCCGGGAGAACATCCCGGAATTCCGCCGCCGGATCTGTACCCTGGCTGGGCAGTATTACCGAGAGGACATTCCCCGCACCTTTCTGGATATCGATTGCGCCATTCCGGCGGAGCTTCTCACCATTCCCAATATTGAATCTCTGTCTGTGCTGGAGCCCTGCGGCAACGGCTGTCCAAAGCCCACCCTGATGATGAAGAATCTGACCATCGAGCGAATTTCCCTGGTAGGCGGCGGCAGGCATATGCGCCTGCGGCTGCAAAGCGGTCATCATACCCTGGGGGCTATCTACTTTTCCGCCAATCCGGAAACCGTCTCCATTCAGCCAGGCGATGTGGTGGACGTGGCTTTCACGCCTCAGATCAATACGTTTCGGGGGGAGCGCAGCGTGCAGATGAACGTGCTGGACATTCGTCCCAGTTGCGCCGCGGACTGCTCCCCTGACGCCTCCGCCTATCGCTGCCTGCTGAAGGACACCCTGACCCTGGATATGGCATCCCGCCTGCTTCCTGACCGGAGTACCCTAGGTATGATCTGGCGGTATCTCGCCTCTGCTCCTGCCGGGGTCGTCCAGGAATCCCCCCTGTGCCTGTGCCGCAAAATCGTCCGCCGGACGGGAAAGCCCCTGAGTCTGGGACAGCTTCTCACCTGTCTGGACATCTTCCAGGACGTACATCTGCTTACCCTCCACCGGGAACACAAATACATAACCATCCGTCTGACCCAAGACGGCAAAAAGGCTGACCTGACCCAAAGCCAAACCATGCAGCGTTTGCTGCATGTCAAATGAAAAGAGAGTTGAGAGATATGGAAACCTTTAGCGAGCACTATGCCTCCATGAAAGAGGCTGTTCTGAAATACCTCCCAGGTGCGGATATGGATCTGATCGATCAGGCCGTAGAATATGCCAACGTCAAGCACCAGTTCCAGAAACGAAAGGACGGCTCTCCCTATATCATCCATCCCCTTGCTGTTGCCCAGATCGTAGCGGAAATGGGTTTGGACTGCGACGCTATTTTAGGCGCTCTGCTCCACGACTGCATTGAAGATACCGACGCCTCCCACGAGGATATCTCAAAGATTTTCGGTGAAACCGTAGCGGAGCTGGTGGAGGGCGTCACCAAGCTGACCCGGGCCAACTTCTCCACCTCTGAGCAGGCTCAGATGGAGAATCTGCGCAAGATGTTCATGGCGATGAGCAAGGAC
>CAYRDE010000126.1:0-5341 GCA_964422935.1 uncultured Oscillospiraceae bacterium
GGAGGAAGCGGCGAAGAAATTGGACACCTGATAGCCGAAGGAGCCATAATAGGGGTGCTCCATAATTGCCATAAGCTGGATCGTATTATAGCCTGCCTGCTTCACATGGGGCAGAACATTGTCAGCAAATTCCCGGTAGGTGCCAACCTTGCCCTCTTCCTGGGCCATGCCCACATGGGCTTCATAAATATAGACATCTTCTTCCGCCTGGAAATCCTTATCCGTCCAGGGGAAGACATTCCGGTCATCCACGATCTCACAGGTAAAAGTCACGGTTTTGGGGTCCTGAACCACCCGACGGGCATACAGGGGAATGTGTTCTGTCCGGGTCATGTTGGCATCCACGACGGTTTTTATCTTACAGCCCTCCCAAAGGGCATTGTCGCCTTCCAGGTAAAGCTCCCAGTTGCCATTACCAATGTTTTTCAGGGGATGGCTGGTCTGGTTCCAGTTATTAAATTCACCTTCCAGGTAAAGCTGATAGGCGCTGGGGGCCCATTCCCGGTAGTACCAGCCTCCATCCACGTGGTGGAAGCCGTAGTAATTGTGGGCGTTTGCAAAATCCAGGAGGGTCTGATTCTCTCCCAGCAGGCGCTGCTTTGTAGCGCGGTACAGGAACATACGCAAATCAATATCACCCGCAAAGGGCATCAACTGCGGATTTAATTCTAATAGTCGATACATGTTATCACCTTTCCAATCGTTAATCGGCACAACAGGGATGCGAAAGTGGCGGTTAACCACTTATCTGTATTTTAAAAGATATCCTACCATATGTCAAGGCTTGCTTTTAAGAGGGAATTGAACAGCGTTGAAAGTACTCGCTGCCCCGGATGGAGTGTTTTTCCCCTACATTGGCGGAGATGGAGGGACTTGAGTATATTATGGAGATGACCAGTTTTTGAAACCGTTGCGGATGCCCTGGGCATTCAGATCTATGTCTTTGAAAGCAAAACGGCACCCTCTGCGGATGGCAAGGGCGTTGTCCGGATCGGGGATAACGGCTGGTATGATCCCGCTGACGGGAGCATTCACATTGACCTGTATGCCGGCGCGGATGGAAAGGGCACTATGCTGTTTACCGCCGCCCATGAGCTGACCCACTTTATCAAGGATCAGTCTCCGGAAAAGTTCCAGGCGCTGGCGGATTTCCTTATGGAGCAGTACGGCAAGAAGGGCGTCTCTGTCCGGGCTCTGGTGGAAAACCAGATTGCTAAGGCAAAGAAGCACGGGAAAACGCTGGATTACGATGGGGCCTTTGAAGAGGTCGTGGCAGATTCCATGGAGACGATGCTCACCGATGGAAAGGTCTTGCAGGAGCTGCGGCAGCAAAATAAGGGCCTGTGGCAGACGGTAAAGGATTATGTGCTGGAGCTGTGCGAGAAGATCCGCAAGGTGTACAAGAGGCTGAAGCCGGATTCTCTGGAGGGTAGGATCGTTTCTGAGATGCGGGATGCCGCTGAGGAGATGCGCAGGCTGTTTATGGAGGGACTGGTGGATGCAGGGGAGAACTTCGTTGGGGCAGAAAAAAACACCAACCAGGAGGATGGAACAAAGTATTCTCTAAGAGAGTTCCAGGACGGAATTCGGTTTGTAGATGTGGAGGCAAGCCCTAACGTTTTTGATGGGTTGACAGTGTCAGAAATGAACCGGAAGGTAAAGAATATTTTAATGGATAAATTTGCCGGAAAGGTTATTGGTATAGATAATCGTGTATTTGTAAACGGTGATTCTGTAAATGAATACCTGCATCCGTCAAAATCCATTGACATGAAAACAAGAACAGCAAAATTAACAGCAGCGGGAGAACTTGACAACCTCCTGGATGCGGGCAGGCCTCTTCCCAATGAAGCCGACGGAAGGGATGGACATGTGCATCCGGATACAATCGACTTTAGCTACTATAAAACCATCTTTAAAGTAGGAGAAGAATATTTTGAAGGTATAGTTAACGTAAAAAATATTAAGCGCGGGAAGTTATTAAAGGATGTGACAAAAATAAGAAACATCACAGAGGACATCGTCAGCTCATACGGGAAAACCCCGAAGTCTAACTTCCTCCGTGATGCTTCTACTATCAGTATACGCAGTTCTGAGGCAGATGTCAAGCGAAAATTCTCAATGCGTGAGCCGGTGGATGTTGGTGGGAACTTCCGGGGTGCAGAAGAAAGCACCACCCAGGAGGGTGGAAAAAGATTTAGTTTCCGAGACTCACACACAGGGATGGCAAATGATTCTCTTCTTCCGTATAACGATGAATTGAAAAGCCTGATTGAAAACGGTGGTGGTGTCATCGTCAATAACTTTGAAAAACTTCAAGAAGTCGTTAATGCTGCTTTTGCTGAGCCTGATAAAAAAGCAACGGCATATTTTGGCATTCTGGATTCGGAATTTTTAGAACAAATAGAAAAAAAGGTGCCAAATATTCCCAAAGATCTGGGTGGAAAACTTTTTAAGCCTGACCGAAACTATTCTATCGCAGTTTCTATGGACAGTATTAGGCATCTTACGGATGATAAGGCATTAACAAGCAATGATGTTATAGACTATCTTGACAGGATGGCGGATACGATCATTGATAATGATACTGTAGCTTTCGATTACTATACAGATAGCCGGAATAATAAGCTCAAAGGCCTTTTATTCAAGAAGATATACAGTGATGGTACGATGGTTAGTTTTGAACTTATATCTTCAAAGAAAATGAGCTTAAACCTTCAAACAATGTACATGGACAAGGCATCGTATCAAAAAAAGAAGTCTGCTAAAACTCCGCTGGTGCAGAATACCCCAGCCCATACGCCCGAAGCGCGAGTTAGTCAGACTTCTATGGTCAATGTATCACAGCCTACTGTAGAAGTCAAGCAAAAGTTCTCCGTCCGTGACCAGGATGTGCGGAAGATGAATGAGGTTCTGGAAAAGCAGAACGAGAAGCTGCGGGAGGATGTGGCTTCTCTGAAAGAGCTGCTGAAGCTGCAAAGGAGTGTCACCGGCGGAAAACTCTTTACGGATCGTTCCTTGGACAGCGCCGCAAAGTATCTCATGCAGAACGCCGGGGCCAAGGGCGATATCAAGGAGCTTAATACCCTGCTCCGGGATGTGTACAGCTACATTGCGGGTGACGAAAATGTCAGCTGGGACGGTATTATGGAACGAGCTGAGGGGGCTGCAAACTGGCTGGAAGAACATAGGGAACAGAAGCAGATGCGAGATCCCTATGCAGATGAAGTGCTCCGGGAGATTCGGGGCGGAAGCTTCCATCTGGACGAGCAGCAAAAGCAGGAAGCAGCATACCAATTCGGCAGAATGAATTGCATACTGCAATCCGCAACGGGTACCACAAATCAGAGCACCAAGGGCACCATTTCCAAAAATCCGGCAGAGCAAAGCACCACAGAAAGAAAGGAAAAAGCCTTGAAAACATAGTGCTTTCAAGGCTTTTGTGGCGGAGACGGTGGGATTCGAACCCACGTGCCCTTGCGGACAACTTGATTTCGAGTCGGAGTCGTTATCCAGACTTTGAAGGAAAACGCCGGAAAATCTTAGACATTATGAGAGTTTGAAAACCCTTGAAAAATCAGCATTTTTTAGCCCTCGGAGGTCAAAAATCCCGAAAAGCCCGATGGTACAAGGAGTTCGAAAGAAAATCGGTTTTGGGGAGAAAAAAGTCCGTTGGGGAGAAGATGGGGAGAACTCGGGGAGAAAACACAGTCAAAAGCAGATGACACCTACCTATACCGAACTTCAAAAATAAGGTGGTTATCAGCATGACTGAAAGCATGAAATATTACGAATCTATCCGCAGAGAATACCCCGAAACGATCTCGAAGGATCAGTTTTATCGGATAGCACACATCAGCAAAGCAACTGCCCTTCATCTCCTGCAAAGCGGCTTAGTGCCATGCAGAGACTCAGGCAAAAAAACTCGCCGGTACACAATCCGCACCGACGATGTTATCTACTACATGATTGACCGAGAGCTTCACCCGGAAGTTTACCGCGCTCCCGATCTCTGGTATCAGGGACGCTCCGGTCACTACACTTCTCGTATCACCTATCGGAATGAAATGTCAAAGCTCTCCGATGATGAACGAGCTGCCTTCCGAAAGTATGTTGAGCATGAGTTTCATGAATACGGCGATCTTCTAACGGTGGTTGAAGTAGCTGAGGCAATCGGCTACTGTGATACATCTCTCCATCGCTGGTGCAATGCAAAGAAGCTCAAGGCGTTCAATATCTCCGGTAGATTTCTCATCCCGAAGATCAGCCTTGTAGACTTCCTCGTTTCTCAGTACAGCTTCGACATTACACGGAAGACATGGAAACACACTCTTCTCATCAAGAGTTTCCTTGACCAACTCAATACAACTGAATAAATCGAAAAGGCACAAGCCCCGTTATTGCACTGCGCATAGCAGAACAATGACGGGGCTAATTTTTTTGTCAGATTGGAGGTTAAACAATGTACCCGAAAGGTTGTGCGAAGGCGTTTGAAGCGTTGATGCAGGAAACGCCTTATTCACATTACGATAGCGGCTGCGATGGTATCTGTCCTGAGTGCCGGTCATGTCAGTTCCATCGTCCCTATTGGAAGTATCAGTCCTGCGTCTTTGAGGAATGTCCTTATTCCCCACATTCGCTTTCCACACGGAGGTTGAAGCCTTATGAGAAAGAGAGCTAATCAGGAATCGGAGTTTGGAGTCCACAAATACGAAGGCTATACGATGATGCAAAATCATCATCTCAGGAACAAAGGACTTTCCCTTAAAGCTGTGGGATTACTGTCAAAGATACTTAGTCTTCCTCCTGATTGGGATTATTCGCTTCGAGGGCTTGCTACTTTGAACACTGACGGTATAGACGGCATTCGAAGTGCGATGAAGGAATTGGAAGATCACGGTTATGTCGTTCGTACTCAGCGCAGAGATGAGAATGGCAGGATGTCCAAAAGTCGCTATGAGGTGTATGAGATACCGCAACCGCGAAAACCGACAACGGAAAAACCGTCATCGGAAAATCCAACGACGGTAAATCCAACGACGGCAAATCCGACAACGGTCAGCCCGACAACGGAAAGTCCAACACAAATAAATACTAACCAAGTAATTACTCAAGAAAAAAATTACTCAGGGAATAATTATCAATCAATCAATCTTGATGGGATGGATAGGATGGATTTGAGAGCGCGGTATGAAGAGATTATTCGGGACAATCTGGAACTTGATATTCTCTCTCAAGACCGTCGTTTTGACATATCCCGCGTAAATGAGATGGTCGAGATCATGCTGGATGCTGTTTGCTCCACTCGTCCCACAATCTGCATCAACGGCGAGGATATGCC
>CAYRDE010000127.1:0-5287 GCA_964422935.1 uncultured Oscillospiraceae bacterium
ATGATTAGGTTATGCTTATTAAACACCATTTGTGTCCCTTTGTCAAGAACTATTTTTCATAACCGGCGGACAAGCCTTAATATTCCCGGATCACACCCCGGACCACACCGATCAGCTCCGCATTGGTACCATCGATGGGGGCGTAATTGTCATTCTCCGGCATCAGCCAAATCTCACCGTTCTTCCGGCTCAGCCGCTTGACCGTTGCCTCATCGTCAATCCGGGCCACCACGATCTGACCGTCATCCGCTGTCTGCTGGGGACGGACCACCACCTTGTCCCCGCTGAGGATTCCGGCATTTATCATGCTATCACCCCGGACCCGCAGGGCAAAGCACCCAGGCTCATTCCAGGGAATGGTTCCCTCCTGGTTTTCCACCGCCAAAATGGGAAGACCTGCCGTAACCATGCCCACCACAGGAATCTGTCCGGGACGTACGCCTGTCACCAGAGCCCGCTTTCGGCCCTTTGCACCGGGCGCTTGCAGCAGCCCCTTTTCCTGAAGCGCCTGGAGATGGTAGCTAACCGAGGCTGTGGACTTAAGCCCCACCGCCGCGCCAATCTCCCGGACCGAAGGGGAATAGCCATTTTCCTGAATAAACTGGTTTACATAATTCATTATCAATTCTGCTTTATTACTGGTTCTGGGCATAATTGGACCTCCTAACCTTGGGGGACTTCCATTTGTCAATATGATTATAGCACATTTGTCCGAAAAAAGAAAGCCCTTTTTAAAATCTTTTTGCAAATTCTCATCTGCTTCGGACTATACTGGAAGGAAGGAGGGATCACCATGGACACCATCGACCCCAATACCGCAAAGCAAGTCTGGAACCGGGTTGCCGCCGCTCCTGCCCAGGCCATCTCCCCGGCCGATCTGTACAGCCTCATTTTCGCCGCCGGGGAAACTGCCGCCCTATACCGAAGTCTGAGCGCTTCTCTCTCCGGGAAGCAGCGGGATTCCGCCCTGGTTCTTCTCAATACGCAACAGGATACCCTGAATGTTCTGCGGGGAATGCAGATAAAATCCTTCGGCAAAACCACAAAAAACATCCCGGAGCCGAAGCTGCCGCCCAGAAGGCTCCTGGAAAAGTGCTATCAAAACGCCCGGACAGCTCTGACCGAGTATACCGCCCGCACCATCGGTGTGGAATACGGTCCGGTATTCCGGCAGCTTGCTGCCCGGGAGGAGGGCAATTGCCTTCGCATTCTCAGTCTGCTGGGTCAGAAATGACTCTCTCGTCCTCTCCGGGGCAAGAAAACACAATATCCTGTGTCCCGCCAAAAACGGCGGGGCTTTTTTTACAAAATTCTCCCCGGATTTGCCGTTGTCCTTCCTCGAAATTTGTGGTACAATATCAGATACCAGCGAATTTTGTGAGGAAGAAAACCATGATGAGCATTCCCTTGAACCTTTCGGCAAGCGATGTGCAGAAGCTGCTGGCGGCTGCCAGCCCTGACGCGTCTCTTTTATATATCTACATAAAAGCCGGGAATCCCCTGTCCTCCGCTGAGGCAGAGCTTTCCCTCTCCCCTTCCCGCGTCAATTGTGCGGGTGCTACCCTGCGGCAGCTGGGTCTGATCGCCGACGAGCGGCCCGCTCCCATGCTCCCCGGGGAACGCCCCAGTTACTCGGAGCAGGATGTGCTGACCGCCATGGAGGCAGACACTACATTCCGGGGACTTTACAGCGAGGTTCAGCGTCTTTTGGGCAAAACCCTCAATACGGAAGAGCTGAAAATTCTTCTGGGCTTTACCCGATACTTAGGTATGCCCGCCGATGTGATCTCTGTCCTGGTCTGCTACTGCAAGGACCGGGCACGGCAGCGGGGCAGTCTTCGCAACCCTTCCCTGCGGACCATCGAAAAGCAGGCCTACGCCTGGGCAGAGCAGGGCATTGACACCATGGAAGACGCCGCCGCCTTTATCCGGGAGCAGAACATCCGCAATTCCCGACTGGCCCGATTGAAGAAGATTTTACAGATTCATGGTCGCAATCTGACCACTGCGGAGGAACGATTTGCCCAGAGCTGGCTGGATATGGGAGTTTCCGAGGATCTCATCTCCATGGCCTATGAGCGCACCTGTCTGAATACCGGCGGCCTCAACTGGGCATATATGAATAAGATTTTACAGCGCTGGCAGGAGCAGGGCTTTACCACGCCCGAGGATGTACAGTCCGGGGACCGGAAGCCCACCGTGCCCAAAGGCGCTTCCGGACAGCTGGGTCAGGCAGAACTGGAAGCCATCCAGCGTGTTTTGAGGGAGGGATAATCTATGGCATATTCATCGGAAGTGGTTCAGCGTGCCCGGGCCAGACTGGCTCAGGCCAAGGAGGACCGGGAATCCGAAAACCGGCAGCATTTGGCGGAGGCCTATGCCAAAGTCCCCCGAATCCGGGAAATTGACGTCCAGCTCCGCCGCTCCATGGCCCAGGCTGCCCAGGCAGCCTTCTTACAGGGTAGCGATGGAAGAGAGCTGATGGAGCGCATCCGGGATGAAAATCTGGCCTTGCAGCGGGAGCGGGCAAGGCTGGTTGCCCAGAATTTTGAAGAGGGCTATTTGGATGAGACTCCCATCTGTGTTCACTGCGGCGGCAGCGGCTATGTGGGCAGCACCATGTGCGAGTGTCTCCAGGAGCTTTGCCGTCAGGAGCAGAAAAAGGAAATCTCCATTCTCTCCGGTAGCAAGGAAACCTTTAACCAGTTTCGTCTGGACTACTACCCTGACCGGTTTGACCCCCAATATGGAGCCAGCCCCCGGACCATCATGGAGCACAACCTGAAAATCTGCCGAAGCTACGCCTTCAATTTGTCCGCCCAGGGCGGCAATCTGCTTTTCAACGGCGGCACCGGTCTTGGCAAGACCTATCTATCCGCCTGCATTGCCCGGGCCGTCGCCGACCGGGGCTACAGCGTGGTCTATGAAACCGCCGGTCGTCTCTTCTCCAATCTGGAGCAGGCGAAATTCACCCCCTCGGAAGCCAGTTTGCGGGAGGCGGAAAAGTACCGCAGCTGTGACCTGCTGATTCTGGACGATCTGGGCACAGAGCTGCCCGGTCAATTCGTAACCTCCTCCCTATATAGCCTCGTCAATGACCGGCTGCTGGACGGTAAGCCTATGGTGATTTCCACCAACTTAAACATTGACGAAATGGGCCGCCGCTATTCTCCCCAGATTGCCTCCCGGCTCCACAGCTTCCAGCGGCTCACCTTTGTTGGGGAAGACATCCGTATACAAAAGAATCGAGGTATATAAATGAAGACTGGCATTCTTTTCGACCTGGACGGCACTCTGCTTAACACCCTGGAGGACCTTCTGGATGCCACCAACTACGCGCTAACTCAGTGCGGCTATCCGGCACGAACCCTTTCCGAGCTTCGTTTGTTCGTGGGAAACGGCGCCAGAAACCAGATCCGTATGGCGCTTCCCCAGGACGCCCCCTCTGAGGAAATCGATCGGGTACTCGCCGTCTATAAACCCTATTACACCGCCCACTGTCAAGTCAAAACAAAGCCCTATTCAGGGATTATGCCGGTTTTGGAAAGCCTTAAAAAGGAGTTTCCCCTTGCCATCGTGTCCAACAAGCCGGATGCCGCGGTCAAGAAGCTGTGCGCTGACCACTTCCCCGGAATATTCGCCCTGGGCGAAATCCCAGGCTGTCCCAGAAAGCCCGCCCCGGATATGCTGCACCACACCATGGATGTGCTCCAAGTGGACAGCGGTATTTATGTAGGTGACAGCGAGGTAGATATTCTCACTGCCAAAAACTCTCAGATGCCCTGTATCAGCGTGCTTTGGGGCTTTCGTGACCGAGAGGTTCTGGAAGAAGCCGGCGCCGAATACCTGTGCGCCTCCCCTGCCCTGCTTCCGCAATTGATAAAGGATATTGCCGAAAAATAAAATAAGAAGGAACTGTACATGGCAAACGAATTTTACGCCCTCATGGGCCGGATGCGCTATATCACCCGCTGGGGACTGATGCGCAATACCTTTTCCGAAAACATCTCCGAACACAGCCACCAGGTGGCAGTGCTTGCCCATGCCCTGGCCCTGATTCGCCGGGACATTTTAAAGCTGCCCACCCCGGAGCCTGACCGCTGTGCCGTAGCCGCCCTATACCACGATGCCTCTGAAATTCTCACCGGCGATCTCCCCACGCCCATCAAATACTACAACCCCAGCATTAAGGACGCCTACAAGCAGGTAGAGCACATTGCCGGCAACCGGCTTTTGGACATGCTTCCTCCGGAGCTTCGGAGCAGTTACGAGCATCTGGTTCTGGAAGATGAGGAAGAGGTTCTCCCCTTTGTTAAGGCTGCGGACAAGCTCTCCGCCCACATCAAGTGTCTGGAAGAGCAAAAGGCTGGAAACACAGAATTTGACACTGCCGCGAAGCAGACCTGGGACGCCATGAAAGCCATGAACCGTCCGGAGCTTGACTGGTTTTTAGAGAACTGTCTGGGTGCCTTTGGCCTGAATCTTGACCAGCTCTAAAATATTTCAAAAAAAATCAAAAAAGCCCTTGACATTTTCGTATGCTGTGTTATAATACAAAAGCTGTCTGAGACAGGCAAGCGAAAAGAATATGGGGGTATAGCTCAGCTGGGAGAGCGCTTGAATGGCATTCAAGAGGTCAGCGGTTCGATCCCGCTTATCTCCACCAAGAAGTTCCGAAAAAGCAAGAAAAACCTTGAAATCACTTGATTTCAAGGTTTTTTCTTATCCAAAAGTGGGAAATTCGCAGTATTCGCTTTTTGTGCCTGTGCGCTTGATTTTTGATGGAAATTTTGAAAATCAAGAGGTCAGGTATTATGAAGAAAATTAAGTTGAATTGCGCCGCCACCATGGAAGAAACCTTTGTTGATTTCCTCACTTCCCGCAAAGCAAAGGGGCTTGCGGACAAGACTTTGCAAAGCTACGAACAGCAGTTCCGAGCCGTGGCGCGGCACTTGGATGTAAAAATGGACATTGCCATGCTCCAAAAGGCGGACTTGGATGCAATGATTGTTTCCATGCGGGAGGCGGGGCTTTCCTCCAACAGCATCAACAGCTACACACGCACCCTAAAATCCTTTTTCTCTTGGTGCAACGAGCAAGGAATTACCCGCCTTAATATCCCGCTCTACAAGGCCGAGGAAACTGTGAAAGAAACCTATACCGATGCGGAACTGTCGGTGCTGTTAAAAAAGCCCGACATTCGCAAAACAACCTTTGCCGAATATCGGGATTGGGTGATTATCAACTTTCTGCTCAACTGCGGCTGTCGTGCCGCCACGGTTCGGGC
>CAYRDE010000128.1:0-5286 GCA_964422935.1 uncultured Oscillospiraceae bacterium
GAAACGGTGCACCATGCGATGCGGTCTGGCTGCTCTTACGGAGCGGAATATGCATTGGAGTTACAGCAATCAAGGGCACGTTGTCCTGGCTTGTTTATTCATGTTTTTTAAGAACTCTCTGTTTACCAGGCGGGAATAACCGTTCTACAATGCCTCATCGTTGATATGGCTTCCATGTTGGATCAGCAGTTCCAAAAAACGCTGGGTATACGCAGGAAGTGTTCGACCATTCTGATAGATCGCATATACCTTTGTATCTCCGGATTTATCTTTCCCAAAGCGGTAATACCGAACCTCCTTTTTATAGTACATGGTTTTTGTGTACTGCTGCCGGTTGAATCCGATGCCGTAGCCTTCCGCTACCAACTGCATGGCGGTCTCAAAATTGCGAACCTCCATGTAATTGACGCTGTTCATGTGATAATCCGCAAACACCTTATCTACATGGCTCCGGAGACTTTGCCGTTGCGTAGGCAAAATGAAAAAGCAATCCTTACACAGGGAAATGTCCAGAAAAGGGTATGACTCTCCGGGCTGCCAAACAGCCTTTTCATTCAGGGGGTGATCCGCCGGAAGGGCCAGCAGGGGCAGATCCGTATAGAGAGGATAGGCTACAAGGTCATCCCGCAATTCTTCCAGATTGTCGATCAGAATATGTACCTGATTTTCATTGAGAAAGTATTCCAATTCCTTGCGGACACCTTCCTTTAAAATCACTTTGATCCTGGGGTATTCCTCCCGGAATTTTGCCATAACTGGGGGCAGAAGCTGAGGGGCCCGGCGAAGCTGAACGCCGCAGACAATGGTGCCACCCACATGATTGCGAAGATCGTTAAGTTCCTGGTTAAACTGACTTTCCAGTTCCAGCATCTTTTCCGCCTTGCTCACATAAATCTCTCCGGCGGCAGTCAACACGAATTTCTTTCCAGAACGGTCAAAGAGCTTGACCCCCATAGCCTTTTCCAGATTGTTGACGTAAATACTCAGGGCGGGCTGGCTAATAAACAGTTTTTCAGCTGCTCGGGAAATGTTGCCGCACTGAGCCAGGACACAGATATACCGCTGTTCTTTCAGATTCATAGTGTTTCTCCCTTTCACCACCGGATAAGACTATTGTACTATGAATTATCGGTGTTGACAACCAAGAAATTCATTTATAGTGACTATTTGTTTTATATATTGTACAAAAGAGAAGAACCGTGTTACACTTTGTTTAGAGAGATTGATGCAGATCAACTCCGGATCTGCTTCCAAGTCCTGGGTATCCGGCATCTTCCTTATGGGAACTGCTCCCATCCGGATTCCTTTTTTGGAACGTTGAGGGAAGTCGTTCCAGAAAGCGGAAGCGGTTTCACGGCAACCACAAAAAATGTAAAGGGATGAGACATAGGATGAAAGAACAGCTTAACCATCACATCGATACCCTGCGCAGCCAGATGTCTCAAATTGCAGACATAATTTTTGATAACCCGGAGCTGGGCCTGGAGGAATACAAGGCCTGCAAGCTGCTGACCGATTGGCTGGAAGCCGACGGCTTCCGGGTAGAGCGGGAACTGGCGGAGATTCCTACAGCCTTCCGGGCGGTATACCATCACGGCACCGGCGGTCCCAACATTGGCCTGCTGTGCGAGTACGATGCTCTGCCGGTCCTGGGACACGGCTGCGGACATCACATGCAGGGGCCTTCCATTTTGGCTGCAGCCTCGGCTCTGCGGCACTGGGAGGGAGAAGAAAACTACACCGTGACTGTATATGGCACCCCGGCAGAGGAAAGCGTCAGCGGAAAAATCATGCTGCTGAACCGGGGCATTACCTTCTCCGAACTGGACGTAGCGCTAATGATGCACGGCAGCGGTGAGACCCAGACCGATGTAAAGTCCCTGGCCCTGTCCAAATTCACTGTGACCTACCATGGCATCAGCTCCCACGCAGCAGTTAAGCCAGAGATGGGAAGAAGCGCCCTGGATGGCCTTCTGCTTGCGTTCCAGGGAGTGGAATTTCTGAGAGAGCATGTGGCGGAAGACGTGAAGATTCACTATACCGTGGTAGAGTGCGGCGGAACCCCCGCCAACATTGTCCCAGCCAAGGCGGTGGCCTCATTCTACGTCCGTGCCTTTAACCGGACTTATCTGGATACGGTAATCGCCCGGTTTGAAAAAGTTCTCCGTGGCGCTGCCATGATGACGGAAACGGAAGTGGAGATCGTTACGGAAAAGAGTCTGGACAACAAACTCCCCTCTCTGATTCTCAATGACATCGTTATGAAGAATGCGGAGTTGGTAGGTGCGCCCCGCATCCGTCCGCCCAGAGAGCGGACAGGCTCCACGGACTTTGGCAACATACTCCATCGTCTTCCGGGCACCTGCATCCGGGTAGCCTTTGTACCCGAGGGCAGTGCCTCCCACTCCCAGACCTACCTGGACTACGGAAAGTCCCAGGAAGCCCATGATGCCATTCTCTATGGCGCAAAGATTTTGGCGGACACCGCTGCGGATCTGATCCAGAATGAAGCCCTGCTGCCGGAGATTCGGAAGGAATTCCAGCAGCGGATCAAAGAAGAGAAGAATTAAGATACACATATTAAAGGAGGAACCTACATGCAAGCCCAGAAAGCCAAAGAAAAACGCCCCTTCAAGATGCCCCATACCTTCGTTATCATCGCCATTATCATTCTCGCAGCCGTTGCCCTCACCTGGATCATCCCAGCAGGACAGTATGTGCGGGTAGAAAATGAGGCAGGGATCAAGGTCATCGATCCCAACCAGTTCGAGTACATCGAGAAAACCCCGGTCAACCCCTTGATAATCCCTCTGTTCATTGTAAACGCCTTTATTAAGCGCATCGATCTGATGCTGGTAATCCTGTTCGCCGGCGGCGCATTCCACATCCTGACCAAAACCGGCGCGCTCCATGCGGTAATCGCAAAAATGGCAAAGACCTTCTCCGGGAAAATTCATCTCTTCATTCCGATTCTGACGTTGGTGTTCGGCCTGATCTGCACCACCCAGGGTGTGAACCTGTTCATTGCCTTTGCCCCGATCATGGTTATGATGGCCTATGCCATGGGACTGGATTCCATTACCGGCGCATCCATCATCCTGCTGGGCGGAGCTATTGGCTTCTCCACAGGCCCCCTGAATATCAATACAACCCTCGTGGCTCAGAAAATCGCCGGCTTGCCGCTGTATTCCGGCGTAGGCTATCGGTTCGTCTGTTTTGCCGTATTCTATGTCATTACCAATATTTACCTGGTTCGCTATGCCAAGAGAATCCACAAGGACCCCACGCTCAGCCCCATGTACGACATCGATCGGCAGAGCGAAATGAAGCAGGAAGCCAACCTGGATGACTTTGGCACTCTGGATCTGCGGAAGATCCTGATTATGATTGCTTTCTTTGTTTCCCTCATCGCCATTGTCTACGGCGGCATCAAGCTGGATTGGGACATGGCTGAGACCGCTTCCATTTTTCTGGGACTTGCCATTGTTGTGGGCGCCCTGGGCGGCATGAATCCCTCCAAAATCTCCAAGGAATTCCTGGAGGGCTGCAAGAAGATGCTCAGTGCCGCCTTCATCATTGGCATGGCTCAGGCTATCAGCGGGGTTATGAACGCCGGTCATATCACGGATACCATCGTCCACGGTTTGGCTGCTGCGCTGTCCCTGGTTCCCTCTGTTCTTCAGGCTCCCGCTATGCTCATTGCCAACACCATTATCAACGTCTTCCTGACCTCCGGAAGCGGTCAGGCCGCGGCTGTGATTCCCATTATGGCGCCTCTGGCTGACCTGGTAGGCATGACCCGTCAGACCGCCATTCTGGCCTTCAACTTTGGCGACGGCTTCTGCAACTACATTCTGCCTACCTCCACCGCTCTCATGGGCATCATCAGCGCTGTGAACATCCCCTATGACCGCTGGATGAAATTCATGTGGAAGCTGTTCCTGATCTGGATGGCAGTTGGTTCCGTCCTTCTGGTCATTGCCCATGCCATGCACTTTGGCCCCATGTAACAGATAACCCATTGAATACGGAAACATCCCACTCCCGCTCTCAGGGCGGGAGTGGGAGAAAAGAGCGAGGTAGCAGCCATGACCATGCGAACCATTAAAAATCCCATTGCCAGAAAGCTTGCCGAGTATGCATTGATCACCGTCAGTATCTGGATCATGGTGATCGGAATTTATTTTTTCAAATTCCCAAACCATTTTGCCTTTGGCGGCGTGACGGGCTTTTCCACCGTTGTCAGTGAAATTCTTCCCATATCCGCCAGTGACTTCACCTTCCTGGTCAATAACGGCCTGCTGATTTTGGGCTTCCTCTTTCTGGGTGCTGACGTAGGCGCCAAAACAGTCTATGCCACGATTCTCATGTCCGTGAGCCTTACCGCCCTGGAGCGCGTAGTGCCTCTGTCCGGACCTCTGACGACAGAGCCTCTTTTGGAACTGGTATTTGCCATTCTCTGCCCGGCCCTGGGCTCTGCCATCCTATTCAACATTGGTGCCTCCAGCGGCGGCACCGATATTGTTGCCATGATTTTAAAGAAGTACACCAGCATGAACATCGGTACGGCGCTACTTCTGGTGGATATTGCCTCGGTTATCATGGCGTTCTTCATTTTCGGGCCTTCCACAGGTCTGTACTCTCTTCTGGGACTTTTGGCAAAATCCTTTGCCATTGACGGCATGATTGAAAATATCAACCTGTGCAAATGCTTTCAGATCATCTGTGATAGCCCGGAGCCGATCTGCCACTTTGTGATTCACGACCTGAAGCGAAGTGCTACCATCTACCGCGCAGAAGGTGCCTTTTCTCACAAGGAGAAGACCATCGTTATGACTACCATGAGCCCCAGCCAGGCTGTGCGGCTACGCAATTACATTCGAAAAACAGAGCCTACCGCTTTTATGCTCATCTCCAATTCCAGTGAGATTATCGGGAAAGGCTTTTTAAGTCAGTAGACATATATCATGTTCCCCGAGGCTTCTTGACGACCGAGCTCCGTGTGGAACCTCTTTCTAAAAGGGGGGCCTGCCAGCCCCCTTTTCTTGTTTTGATCCATCAAAGTAAATTCCCTGCTACGCTGGGGAAAAAGCTTCCAGCAAGAAGCAAAATATGCAAAAAAGAAACTCCCCATTATAGTAGAAATAATATGCCGACCACGCAATTACCATATTGAGCAGCAGGGAGTAAAATCCTTGCCGCTGCTTTTATGCGTTAATGTGGTAGAAACATCCATAAAGATGTGCTATAATATCTTTTTAGGGAAGCTCTGATTAAATCGGCAAG
>CAYRDE010000129.1:0-5282 GCA_964422935.1 uncultured Oscillospiraceae bacterium
GAAACGGTGCACCATGCGATGCGGTCTGGCTGCTCTTACGGAGCGGAATATGCATCCACTGATCATCTGAACCAGTGGACTGTGTTATGTTTATATAGTTTAATCAATCAATTGATGTTCCGGCGTTCCATGTATATACTGTTCCAAATTACCACCAAGTACAAGCTGTGCATATTCCAACGGCTTATTGTAGATCAGCCAGTCCAACTCCGAACGCTGATACATATTGTCGGCAACCTCGTTCTCCACCGCAATCGTATCAATGGCAATCATGCTGCCATCAAAAAATTTCAATTCCACACAAGCGGTATCCATATTAAACTCACAAGAAATCAATCTATCCATAAGAAACCTCCATTTTGTGGGATATTTAGATCATCCCATAATATTTGAATGCTTCCCGGATTGCTTTCTCTTTTTCCGGCGGACACTGGGGCTGTCTGGAATCTTCGGATTTTGGCAGGTTATAATTTTTGCCTACCTCAATCCCGCATTTCCGTTTAATCTGCGAGATATAGAGGTTGGACACCTTTAACCCGGTATGTTCCAAAACATACTCCTTGATCTGCGGATAGGTAGCTCCATCTTGGAACTCCGACATATCCATATCTTCCAAAGAGAACTCAACCCGAATCTTTTTTAAGTCGACTTCACCCTTGGAAAGCAAGACAACCGTCTCCACATGGGCGCACCTCGGAAAAAGATCCGCCGCCTGGACATTTTTCAGCCCATAGCCCCGCTGCTTCAGCAGCGCCACATCCCGGGCCAGGGTAGCCGGGTCGCAGGATACATATACCAGCCGCCGGGGGGACATCCGTACAATGGCCTCAATGGCGTCGGCATTTAGCCCCTTCCGGGGCGGGTCTACCACGACCACGTCGGGATGAACGCCCTGGGCTTCCAGCCTTAACGCCGCTTCCCCGGCGTCTCCGCAGAGAAATTCCGCGTTGCGGATGCCGTTGCGGACCGCATTGTCCCTGGCATCCTCCACCGCCTGGGGGATCACCTCTACGCCGATGACCCTTCCCGCCGCCTTTGCCATAATCAAAGTGATGGTTCCCACACCGCAGTAGAGATCCAGCACCGTATCGGATTTGGTGATGCCCGCCTGGGCAATCGCCAGCTCGTAGAGTCTCTGGGCCTGGGCGTGGTTAACCTGGTAGAAGGACCGGGGAGATAAGCGGAAGGTCAGGCCGCAGAGCGTATCCTCAATATAACCGGGGCCGTAAAGGGTGAGAAACCGGTCCCCCAGCACGGCGTTCCCCTTCCGTTCATTGACGGAGAGCACCAGGGTGGTAAAACCCTTTACCCGCTTCAGCCGGTCAATCAGGACCTCTGCCCGGGGCAACTTCTCTCCATTGACAACCAGGCACACCAGAATCTCCCCGGAAATCGCGCCCCGACGGACATAGATATGCCGCAGAAGCCCCTTATGACTTCCCTCATCATATACGGAAATATGAGATTGGTTTACATAATCAATCACGATTTTCTTAACCTGGTCGGCTTCCTCCGGCAGAATCCGGCAGCGCTCTATTTCCACCACATCGTGGGTGCCCGCCCGGAAAAACCCGGCACAGGCTCTGCCTTTCTTGACCGCCACGGGATACTGGGCCTTATTCCGATACCCATAACAGGTAGGGGCAGCAAGAATGGGAACCTCCTCCAGCGCTTCTCCCCCGATCCGATTCAGGCAGGTTCTGACCCGTTCCGCTTTCAGCCGGGTCTCCTCCCCATAGTCCATGTGCCAGAAGTCACAGCCGCCGCATTGTTTGGCTGCGGGACACTCCCGGTTCACCCGGTGGGGGGATTTTTCCAGCAGGGTGACAATCTTCCCCGCCGCCCAGGTCTTCTGGGCCTTTTCAATGCGCAGGCGTACCCGCTCCCCGGCGATGGCGTTAGGCACGAAAACGGCACAGCCCTCAATATGGGCCACACCCTGGCCTTCGGCGGTATAGTCCGTGATCAGGGCTTCATACTCCTGATTCTTAATCAGCATGGTCTTCCTCCATCACAGCGCAGAACAGGGCATTGATCCGGTCCGTCTGTCCCGCCAGGTACAGCGCCCCGAAAAGGGCCTCAAGACCCGTGGCCTTGGCATATTCCAGAGGCGTGGCGGATTTGGGAACGGCATGGACATGGGCGTTCTTGCCCCGGCGGTAGTAGCTCAGCTCCTCCTCCGTCAGCAGGGGCAGAAGCTTATCCACAAATTTCGCCTGGGCCGTGGCCTGAACCATGTGAATGGTATCCCGGTGGAGATTGCCTACATTTTTTCCTCCCCTGGCACAGAGCCAGCCCCGGCAGAGGATTTCAAAAACGCTGTCCCCCATATGGGCAAGGCCCAGATTGGAGATGGCGTCGATCTCGCTTTTGGTCAGATTCATTTTGAAATAGTTTTCCATATGGAACCTCGATGGATCAGAAATTGGGCGCACAGCCCGGTAAACAGGCCTGTGACAATGCTGACAGCAATCATCACCGGCAGATATGCAAATAGTCCTGGGGTACCGGTGAGCAATACCGCCATGACCATCTGACCAATGGAGTGGGCCACCGCCCCCAGGCAGCCCGCCACCCAGAGCTGATTCTTTTTCAGAACCTTCCGCAGAAGAATGGTCACCCCAATGGCACAGCCGCCGCCGGCAGCAGAATAGAAGATGGTACTGAAATTTCCGGCGAACACCGCCCCCAGGAAGATCCGGACAAACAGCACCGCCGCCCCCTCCTTTGCCCCCATGGCAAAAACGGTAAACACCGTCGCAATATTGGCAAGGCCCAGCTTCACACCAGGGATGGGCACCAGCGCCGGGATCTGGGCCTCCACCATGAAGATAGTCAGGGCAATGGCGGAAAGCAGCGCCAGGGTCGTCATTTTTTTAACATTCACAGATTCCGTCTCCTTTGCATTGGGAAAGGCTTTCCCCTCCTATAAATTATCAAATTCCATCCAAGAAGTAAAGGAAAATTTCTGTACTTTCTCCCACTTATGTGCTATCATAACAGGGATTATCCACTTTGACTCAAGAAAGAAAGGGACACCCATGAAAAAGACCATTCTGTCCGGTATCCTCGCCGCCGGTATGCTTGCCATGCTTCTCACCGGCTGTGGCAGGAAAGCCTCAACACCGGAGCCTACCCAAGCACCACTGCCCACCGTTGCCCCTACCGTACCCGCCACTGTCCCGCCTGACGGGAACCCCAATGATGTGACCTGCAAGGGCAGCTATACCGGTCAGCCCGACGGCACAGTTGCCGCCCGGATTGGGGACACCGTTTTAACCAATGAGGAGCTTTCCGCCTACTACTGGGCGGAGGTAGCCCAATATCTGGCCTCCGGTCAGACCCCGGTGCCAGATCCGTCCCAGCCTCTGGATACCCAAAGCTGTGCGCTTGACAGCTCTGTGGCAACCTGGCAGCAGTTCTTTCTCCGCCGCGCCCTGAACACCTGGCACAGCGCTCAGGCACTGATCCAGCAGGGAAATGACGATGGGCTTCCCGAGGAGGAGGAATACCAGCCGAATCTGGAAAACCATGCCCGCTATATGACCGATCAGCCCGCCACCAAGTTCCTTTACCGCTATCAAAAGGCCTTCCAGCCCAACACCATGCACCAGGCCTATCTGGACAGCATCCCCGAAACCCTGGAAACCCTTGCCACCCAAAAGGGCTATGCCGGCGCTGAGGCCATGGCCCGGGAAGCCTTCGGCACCTCTCTCGATGCTCTGGAAGCCTTTGTGGAGAGCTATAACCGGGGATACATGTATTTTACCAACCTTTCCTATTTCATTGAGCTGACGGACGCGGACAAGGAAGAGGCCCTGGCCCAGCTGGCAGCGGAGAATGCTCTGGAAGACGGAGATTGTGTGGACCTGCGGCACATCCTTCTGATCCCCGGAGAAGAGGGGGACAATGTCAGTATCGCCTCCGACGGAACGCTCACCTGCTCTGAGGAATTGTGGACCGCCTGTGAGGAAGAAGCCCAGGCCCTGCTGGAGGATTGGGCCGATCCCAAAAATGAGCCCACCGAATTCACCTTTGCCGAACTGGCTGTAAAGCATTCTCAGGACAAGGGCACCGCTCTGGACGGCGGCGCTTACCATCAGATCCGGCAGGGCCAGCTGATTGAGGCCATGGATTCCTGGTGCTTTGCCGGGGGCCGGGCATCGGGAGATACGGCGATTTTCCGTTCTCCCTTTGGCGTTCACATTCTCTATTTCACCGGAGCAAAGTCTCTGGCGGATGTCCAGGCAGAAAACACCGCTATGGAACAGCAGCAGGCGGACATTGTGACTCTGGCCCGGGGTATTTATGCCATGGAGGTCAGCTACCGTGACATCGTCCTGTCTGAGGGCGAGGGCACCGTATCTCTCGGGGATGTTCTCTATCCTGACATTGCCCACGAACGGTTCCCCGAGATTCCCCTGTACTTACAGCAGGACTACGGTCTTGTTGCTTACGGTGATTATCTCCTCAGCTCCGGCGGCTGCGGCATTACCACCATGGCGATGGTTGCCACCTACTTTTCCGACGATGAACAGACGCCGCCGGAAATGTGCGCCAAATACGGGCACTACAGCTTCCGTGAAGGCACCGACGGCAATATTTTCCACAAGGAGCCGCCCACCATGGGCTTCTACCTTCGGGAGAAAACCTATGATCCCGACGTTGCCCTTGCTGCCCTGAAGGAAGGGCAGATCGTGGTTTCCCTCCAGGTCAGGGGCTACTGGACCGGCAAGGGTCACTATATCGCCATCGAAAAGGTTTTCGACGACAACTCGGTCCAGGTACGGGATTCCAACATGTATAACTATTGGAAGCTGGAAGCCCACAAGCAGGACCGGCATTCCTGGCGCAGCATTCTGACCGGAGCCTCCGGCTTCTGGATTTTTGAGGACAAAGTTGTCTCCATTCCCGCCTGCTCCCGGTGCGGAACCGAAGCCGACCATGCCCGGGAATGCCTCCGGGAGGATTACATCTGCCATAAGTGCGCCGCTGCCCTGCTGAGAAGGAACACCTATCTTTCCGCCTGTGGGAATGAGGTATAAGTTTTCTTTCCATCGAAGTCCCACTGAAATTCTATAAAAAGTCGCGCCTGTTTTGGGAAACAAATCTCAAAACAGGCGCGATTATTGTGAGAGATTGACCTGGGTCCGCAGTAACGGTTGACGACACTCCTATCATTTTCCTCCGCCACGATCCCGCTTATAAAATTGGAAGGCGGAATGTTTCAGAACTGGGCCACGTTGGAGCCCTTGAGCTGAAGCTGGAGCTTGTCTGCGATC
>CAYRDE010000130.1:0-5219 GCA_964422935.1 uncultured Oscillospiraceae bacterium
ATAAGTTCAATTATTTCTTTATCTCTCTCTTGACATCACACCATTAGACTATACTGTGGTGTTTTTGTTTACACCCATAGTATAGGAGGTTTTTTATGTACTTTGGTCAACTGCCAGGGGACATTTCCAGCATTTCCATTGCCGCCCGATACTTCTCCTCCCTGTTCAGCGCCTTTTCCGTCATTGGGATATCGCTCACAAGGCACCTCCCAGCAAGCTCTGATCAAATTCAAACAGCGCCGCGTTGATATCAAACAGGTTGTAATTTCCCTCCCGGATGAAGTACATGATAATCACATCGAACTTACTGCTGTTGGTCAGGGCATATCCGGCCCGACCAATCAGATCCCGGGTCTGCTCCATATCCAGCTCCAATGCCAGCGCAAGGGCGATGGCGGTGGGCTTTGTGGGCTGATAGTTTGGATTGTTGCGAATTTTGGAGAAGTGCTGCCGGGACAGGTTTGCTTTGGTGTAGATTTCGGAGTCCTTCTTCCCGGTCTGATCGATGAGCTTCAGCAGGGTTTCCGAAAAGCCCGCGTCGGTTCCTGCCAGCAGGTCGGCAAGACTTGCCTGGGGCGCGAACGCAAATTCCGGAGCAGCCGCCATCGGCATGGCGTCCGCGTGCACTTCTGGATTGCTTCCCTTCCGACGCCTTTCCCAATTCCTTTGGATGACCCTGGGGCTGTATTGGTGAAGGGTTTTCTCCTGTATGTAATGTTCATCGATGAAGCTGGATACCTCCCGGAAGCGCTTTTTGGAAAGCCGGAAGGAATCCTGGTCGTATACCACCAGATACACCTGCATTTCATGGCAGTTAAGGAAAGCCTGGATGGCATCGGCGGCGATTTGCAGGACCTGATCTTTGGGGAAACCGTAATTGCCTGCGGAAATCAAGGGGAAGGCGATGGACTCACAGCCATTTTCCGCCGCCAGTTTCAGGGAGGCATCATAGCAGCTGCGCAGCAGCCGGGCCTCTCCGAAGAAGCCGCCCCGCCATACCGGCCCTACGGTATGGATAACATATCCGGCATTCAGGCGGAAGCCGGGGGTGATGGCGGCCTCGCCCACGCCGATTCTGCCGATTTTTTCCCGGGCACACAGAAGCTCCGGCCCCGCCGCCCGGTGGATATTCGCATCGACGCCGCTGCCGATGATGGGCCTGGGATTGGCTGTATTCACAATGGCATCCACCTGCATATTGATAATGTCGTTTCGAACAATTGCAAAGGGCATTGCTTTTCACCTGCCTTATGTTTTTCATTATATCACAGATTTTCCTTTTAGGAAAGTGTCGGAAAGCTTTCCAATGTTATTTTGCTCAAAAATGTCTGATAAAATTTATATTATTTTGGGAATTTTTTCTCTTTCCTCTTGATTTACCCCGGAAAAAAAGGTATAGTTTATGCATGTATTTACTGATTTCAGTTCATTTCCGCAGGAGGGTGATTGCCATGGTATGATCATCTGCTAAAATCAAGCGTCTGTTTAAGGCATGCCGGAACGCTGCAATCCCATGCCGCATTCCGGCCCGTTGTGCTTACGATGTTTCAAAAAAGAAAGGGGAAAAGGAAAGATATGATTGCTGTTTTTGCGCCTGTTTTGGGTGTGACCGCATTGCTGTTTGCAGCGTACCTGTCCCGTAAGGTATCCACCCAGGATGCCGGCACCGAACGGATGCGGGAAATTTCCGCCTTTATCCATGAGGGCGCCCAGGCATTTCTGATCGCCGAATATAAGATTCTGGTCGTGTTCGTGGCTGCCTTGACAATTGGTGTGGGGATTGGCATCAGCTGGGTTACCGCCGCGGCATTTCTGCTGGGTGCTCTGTTCTCCACCATTGCCGGCTACTGCGGCATGAATGTGGCTACCAAAGCCAATGTCCGCACCGCTGCTGCCGCCAAGGACTTTGGTATGAACAAGGCCCTGTCCGTAGCCTTCTCCGGCGGTGCCGTTATGGGAATGTGCGTGGTTGGGTTAGGCCTTCTGGGCTGCGGTGTGGTATACCTGGTCACCGGAGACGCAAACGTCCTGTCCGGTTTCTCGCTGGGTGCCTCCTCCATCGCCCTGTTTGCCCGTGTGGGCGGCGGTATCTACACCAAGGCCGCTGACGTGGGCGCTGACCTGGTCGGTAAGGTGGAAGCCGGTATCCCGGAAGATGACCCCCGGAACCCCGCTACCATCGCCGATAATGTGGGCGACAATGTGGGCGACGTTGCCGGTATGGGCGCTGACCTGTTCGAATCCTATGTCGGCTCCATCGTTTCCGCCATTACCCTGGGCGCTGTGAGCTACAGCATCACCGGCGCTGTATTCCCGCTGCTGCTGGCTGCTGTGGGCATCGCTGCCGCCATCATTGGCACCTTCTTTGTGAAGGGCGACGAAAAGTCCAGCCCCCACAAGGCTCTGAAAACCGGTACTTATGTAGCCAGCGGCATCGTTGTTGTGGCATCCCTGGCTATGAGCTGGTTCTTCTTCGGAAATCTGAAGGCCGCCTTTGCCATTATCTTTGGTCTGGTGGTTGGCGTCCTGATCGGCGTTATCACCGAGATCTACACCTCCGGCGATTATCGCTTCGTGAAAAAGATTGCCCAGCAGTCCGAAACCGGTTCTGCCACCACGGTGATTTCCGGTCTGGCTGTGGGTATGCACTCCACCGCTGTGCCCATTTTGCTGATTGCCGTGGGCATCCTCGGCGCTTTTAAAGCCGCCGGGCTCTATGGCATCGCCCTGGCTGCCGTGGGTATGCTGTCCACCACCGGCATCACCGTTGCCGTTGACGCCTATGGGCCCATTGCCGACAACGCCGGCGGCATCGCCGAGATGTCGGGTCTTCCCCAGTCTGTCCGAAACATCACCGACCGGCTGGACGCTGTTGGCAACACCACCGCCGCCATGGGCAAGGGCTTCGCCATTGGCTCCGCCGCCCTGACGGCTCTGGCTCTGTTTGTTTCCTACGCGGAAGCTGTCAAGCTGTTTGATTCCGGCATCAACCTGCTGGATTATAAGGTCATCATCGGCCTGTTCGTAGGCGGTATGCTGCCCTTCTTCTTCTCCGCTTTGACCATGGATTCCGTTTCCAAGGCTGCCTATAAGATGATTGAGGAGGTCCGCCGTCAGTTCCGCACCATCCCCGGCATTCTGGAAGGCACCGGCAAGCCGGACTACACCTCCTGCGTTGCCATTTCCACCCAGGCTGCCCTCCATGAAATGCTGGTTCCCGGTATTCTGTCCGTCATCGCCCCGTTGGCGATTGGCATTCTGCTGGGGACTGCCGCTCTGGGCGGGCTGCTGGCTGGCGCTCTGGTTACCGGCGTTCTCATGGCCCTGTTCATGTCCAATGCCGGCGGGGCCTGGGACAATGCCAAAAAGTATATCGAAGAAGGCAACCACGGCGGCAAGGGCAGTGATGCCCACCGGGCTGCTGTCGTAGGCGATACGGTCGGCGACCCCTTCAAGGATACCTCCGGCCCCTCCATCAATATCCTCATTAAGCTGATGACCGTTGTGGCTCTGGTATTCGCGCCTCTGCTCCTGATGGTCAATTCCGGTATGGGACTGCTGTAACCAATTGAAAGGAGATTGGATTCTATGCATATCTACGAAAAAGAGTTCGAGTTTATCATCCAGCGTGCCCTTTCCCTGAAGCGTCCCGCCCGTATGGTGGTTGCCGGCGCAGACTGCGAAAACATTCTGAAGGCTGTTTTTGATGCAGAGGCCCAGGGCTTTTGCCAGCCCATTCTGGTGGGAAATGGGGAGAAGATCAAAGACATGCTGGAAAAGCTGGGACTGGCGGACCGCCAGTATACCATCAGCCATGTGTCCGACTATGAGTGCAACACCGACTATTCCGACTACCATGTGTATATGAAGCGGGCCGTTGACATCATCAACGACGGCCTGGGCGATGTTCTGGTCCGGGGCAATACCTCCACCCGCAATTTCCTGATGCCCATTCTGGATAAGAAAAACGGACTTGTGAACGGTCTGGTCAGCGAAGTGGCAATGGTTAAGGTGCCCTACTATGACAAGGTTCTCGCCCTGTCTGACACCTCCGTTATGATCAACCCCTCCGAGGGTCAGCGCAAGAAAATTGTCAAGAACCTGGTGGATGTTCTGAACCATCTGGGAATTGAACACCCCAAGGTGGCTGTTCTGGCGCTGGTGGAAAAGCCCAGCTTCCATATGCGTGATACGGTAGAAGCCCAGAATATCGTGCGCGCTCATAAGATGGACCCCATTGCGGACTGTGAACTGGTTGGTCCCATCCCCTGGGACCTGATTGTCAGCAAAGAAGCCGCCCGGCTCAAGAAATATGACTGTCCCTATTGCGGAGAATTTGACGCGGTCCTGATGCCCAACGTCATGGCTGGCAACACCGTTATGAAGGTGCTGTCCATGTCCGCGGCAAACAACGCCTGCGGCATTCTGGCAGGCACAAAAGTTCCTGTGGCAATCGCTTCCCGGTCCAGCACGGAAGAGCATGCTTTCCTGTCCCTGTGTGTGGCAGCGGCTATGCTTTACGAGGATAGCAAGGAAGCATCCTCTCAGTAGAGAGCTTCTACTCCTATAGAAAACCGCACCCCGTCTGCTGGATCGTACTGTCCAGGAAATGGGGTGCGGTTTTTGATGTAATTCGGGAATTTCCAAAAAGGTTGTTGAAAGACGATCTCACAATCCGCAATGCCGCAAGGTTTCTTATCTGGTAAAGGTATAGCGTACCATGCTGCCCTTGCCGTCACCGGTGGTGATGATCACGTCCCCTTCCGGGGTCGCTCCGGTGGACATCACAGGATAGGTCCCATTGTCGGTCACATACTGCTCCGGGCTTTCGGCTTCTACTTCCAGGAATTCCTTTTTGGCGTGGCGATCTCCGCCACAGGGGTTGATGGTTTCTACCAGGACTTCATATTCGTGCATATTTTTTCCTCCTTCTGCACCAAACGGGAGCAGAAAAACCTGCTCCCGTTTTGATTGCGCAAATTACATATTCTTGATCTTCTCAACCACGGAAGAAACAGCGCTGTTCACCTTGTCGGCAGCCTTTCCAGCGGCGGCAACGGCCTTCTCCTTGGCGATTTCCTTGGCGAAATACCGCTCCAGCAGACCCTTCAGAGCCTTGCCGTGGCGGGCCTCGTCCCGGGCCATCTCATGGACGGTGTCGTGGATGGCATCCAGGCCGTTCTTCTTGGCGCAGGCGGCCAGGTCGAACTTGCCGGCGG
>CAYRDE010000131.1:0-5183 GCA_964422935.1 uncultured Oscillospiraceae bacterium
GCCCGGCTGGACTTCCAGGAGAAGTTCGGCGAGAAGTACGAGGACTTCGATACTCATATCGAGGTGTGCCTGTACAAGATGCAGAAGAAGGTCGTCAAGAAGTGGCTGCTTCAGGGCAAGCGTGTAGACGGCCGTGGCATGGACGAGATCCGTCCTCTGGATGCCGAGGTTGGCGTGCTGCCCCGGGTACACGGCTCCGGCCTGTTCTCCCGTGGTCAGACCCAGGTGCTGTCCATCTGCACCCTGAACACCCTGTCCGCAGCTCAGAAGCTGGATACCATCTATCCCGAGGACACCAAGCGGTATATCCATCACTATAACTTCCCCTCCTACTCCACCGGCGAGGCCCGGGCTGCCCGCTCCACCTCCCGTCGTGAAATCGGTCACGGCGCTCTGGCGGAAAAGGCGCTGCTGCCTGTGATCCCCTCCGTGGAGGAGTTCCCCTACGCCATCCGGGTGGTCTCCGAGGTCCTCTCCTCCAACGGCTCCACCTCTCAGGGCTCCATCTGCGGCTCTACCCTGGCCCTCATGGACGCCGGCGTGCCTATTAAGCGGCCTGTGGCCGGCATTTCCTGCGGCCTGATTTCCGACCAGGAGACCGGCGAATGGAGAACCTTCACCGACATCCAGGGCGTGGAAGACTTCCACGGCGAAATGGACTTTAAGGTTGCCGGTACCACCGAGGGCATTACCGCCATTCAGATGGACCTGAAGAACAAGGGCCTGACCATGGAGATCATCGCCGACGCTCTGGAGCGCTGCCGGAAGGCCCGTCTGGAGATCCTGGATGAGGTCATTCTCAAGGCCATCCCCGCGCCCCGGGCCGAGGTCAGCGAGTTCGCGCCTAAGATGCTGTCCCTGAAGATCCCCGTGGATAAGATCCGGGAGGTCATCGGCTCCGGTGGAAAGACCATCCAGAAGATCTGCGCCGACACCGGCGCCAAGGTGGACATCGACGACGACGGCAGCGTGTTCATCTCCGCTGTGGATTCCGCCGCTGCCTACGCCGCCAAGAAGATGGTGGACGACATCTGCTTCGTGCCTGAGGTGGGTAAGCTGTACTACGGCAAGGTAGTCCGCATCCTGCCCATCGGCGCTTTCGTGGAAATCGCCCCCGGTCACGACGGCATGGTCCACATCTCCAAGCTGGAGAACCATCGTGTGGAAAAGGTTGAGGACGTGCTGAACCTGGGCGACATGACCTGGGTCAAGTTCATGGGCTTCGACGAGAAGGGCCGTGCCAACTTCAGCCGCAAGGACGCTCTGAAGGAAATGGCAAGCCAGTAATCAGACATGATTCAATACGCCGCGGTTCCGTTGGAACCGCGGCTTAATCTTTCGTGATCTGCGATATTCAAATCCTCCCGGCAGAGGATTGTAAAGAAACCGTTAATTTTCCGCGTCCTTTCAGAAATCCCCTTGCGAAACCTGGGGAAGCTGGTATAATAGAATCATCAAAAGGGTGATTCGTCACTCTCTTTTTTGCGTTTCGGAGGGCACCTTCCGGGAGACAACAGAGGCAACTAAAAACGAGGCGATATGATATGAAAGATATGCTGTTGATTATGAATCCCTTTGCGGGGCAGAAGAAGGGCAGCAAGCATCTCAGTGATATTCTTCTGGAATTTTCCAAGGCGGGCTATGACCCAATCGTTCACATGACCACCGGTCAGGGGGATGCCACGCTGGCGGTGGAAAAATACGCAAAGGACATGAGTCTGGTGGTTTGCTGCGGCGGTGACGGCACCCTGAACGAAACCATCACCGGCGTCCTTCGGGCCGAGGCGGATACCCCCATTGGTTACATCCCCGCAGGCACCACCAATGATTTCGCGGCAAACCTGGGACTGTCCAGCAACCCTGTCCAGGCGGCGATGGATATTCTGGAGGGGGAGCCTGTTGCCTATGATGTAGGCCGGTTTAACGCCCGATATTTCTCCTATGTGGCTTCCTTTGGAGCCTTTACCCGCAGCAGCTATAATGTACCCCAGAACATCAAAAACGCCCTGGGCCATACCGCCTATGTGCTGGGAGGCATCTCGGAGATTTCCCAAATCCGCAAGGAGCATATCCGCATGGAGATAGACGGTCAGGTGGTGGAGGATGACTTCCTCTTTGGCGCCATCTGTAACTCCACCTCCATCGGCGGTATCCTGACCCTGGACCCCAAACAGGTGGATCTGGGAGACGGCCTGCTGGAGGTCATGCTGGTCCGTTCAGCCCGGAACCTGGCAGAGATCGGCGAGTGCATTGCAGCGGTTCAGAATCAGACCTATAACTGCGAAATGATTACCTTCCGCAGTGCCAGACAGATCAAGATCACCGCCGACCCGGATATGCCCTGGACCCTGGATGGAGAGCGGGAGGACGGTCATCAGGAGATTCTGGTGGAAAACCTGCACCACGCCATCCGGATGGTCCACAGGAGGAAGGCCCTTGATTAACACCACCTTATGCTACTGCCTGAAGGGGGATCAGGTGCTGATGCTCCATCGGGTGAAGAAGAAAAACGACATCAATCAGCACAAGTGGATTGGCATCGGCGGCAAATTTGAGAAGGAGGAAAGTCCTGAGGAATGCCTTCTTCGGGAGGCAAAGGAAGAGACAGGGCTGACCCTGACCTCCTGGCAATGCCGGGGCGTTGTTACCTTTCTTAATACGGTGTGTGAAGGGGAATACATGTACCTGTTCACCGCCGACGGCTTTGCCGGGGAGCTGACGGATTGCCCCGAGGGGGACCTGCAATGGGTCAGCCGGGACTTTCTGGGGAATCTTCCAAAGTGGGAGGGAGATCAGATTTTCCTGGACCTGCTGTGGCAGGATGCTCCCTTCTTCCTGCTGACACTGCGCTATGACGGCGACCGGCTGCTTGAAGCCGTTTTAAATGGAGAGAAAATCCGGTAAATGAAAGAAAGTTCCGATTGTCCTGGCTCTCAGGCACAATCGGAACTTTTTATTTTCTTTTTTACAAAAGTCCCACGAACAGGGGGAAAAGAATGGCGGTCAGCAGCCCAGCCACCACCAGGGACAGACTGCTGACAGCCCCGGTAAGGGGGCTTAGCTCATTGGCTCTGGCAGTAGCGACCACATGGCCCGCCGTGCCGAAGGCCACCCCCTGGGCTGTCTCGTCGGTGATGCGGAACCACCGGCACAGGGTGGAGCCTGCCATGTTGGCGAAGATGCCGGTGATGATAATGGCAGCGGTAGTGATCCCCTCCAGGCCTCCCTGCATCTGGCTCAGGGGAATGGCGATGGCTGTGGTGACGCTTTTGGGCAGCAGGGAGATGATCAGAACGTCATCCAGCTTCAGTAGCATCCCGCCCAGAAGCAAAAACGCCAGGCAGGAAACGGACCCTGCGCACACGCCGACAACAATGGCGTTCAGGTTCTTCCGCAGAACCTGGAACTGCTCATACATGGGAATCGCCAGAGCGATGGTTGCCGGAGTCATCAGCCAGGAGATATGACTGCTGCCGGATTTGTAGGTTCCCACATCCATGCCTGTCAGCAGAAGAAACGCAAGGACAAAGATTGCACCCAGCATGGTGGGATTTAAAAAGGCTTTTTTCCACTTTTTCTGCATGGCCTGGCCCAGATAAAAGGCGCCCAGCGTCAGCGCTACCGGGAAAATCCCGATTTCAAAGAATTTATCCATGGCGCTTTTTCTCCTTATCATGCCAGATTTGGGTTATCCTGCCGCTGATGCCGAAGGTCAGAAGGGTAGAGGCCAGCACCAGCAGAACGATAGGCGCCAGAGCGCCCCGGAGCAGCGCCCAGTCCTCCAGAATTCCCACTGCCGGAGGCACAAACAGAATGGGCAATATGGAGCGGAGGAAGCCTCCCGCTTCCTTTACCTGCTCCACCTTCACAATTTTGAAGGACAGAGCGGCAAACAGCAGCACAATGCCGTAAACCGAGGCGGGAATCGGCAGAGGAATGAGCCGCTGCAGAGCTTCTCCTGCCAGAGAAAAGCCCAGAAGAATCAGAAACTGCGATAAATATTTCATAAGCTATACATGCATTCCTGTCAGCGCGGAAGCAATCCGCTGAATGTTTTCCTCACTGGCCTCCCGGTTCCGATGGCAATACTCCTGGAAGAGAATATCCATAACCATGAGCTGGGCCACCTTTGCCGGTACGGAGCCAAACTGGAAGGGGCCTTCGTTGGAGCCGCAGCACAGCACCACATCCGCCAGCTTTGCCGCCGGGGACTTGTGGAACCGGGTCACCAGCACCGTGGGAATCTCCCGGCTTTTTGCCAGCTCCAGCACCTGAATGCCGCTGGTTGTGGCGCCGGAATAGGAAAACAGCACAATGGCGTCCCCCTGGGGCATGGTGGCTGTGGCAGACATCTGGCTGTGGGAATCGGAGACGGCATAGAATTTCCCCGTAACCGTGGAGAACAGGTGGGCGCATTCCTGGGCCATAATCATGCTGCCGCCGGAGCCGATGCACATGACTCTTGTGGCGTTTTCGAAGATCTTTACCGCTTTGGATACCTGCCTGGGTTCTGCCAGAGATACGGTTTGGCGGATGGCGTCAATGTTCAATGCCGCTGCCTGGTCCCACCGACCCTGGGGCGTTGCCGGGTCCTTCTCACTGGGAGCCTGATGCCCGGCGGATACGGAGTGCTTGGCAATCTCGATTTTAAAGGCGTTGAAGCCCTTTAATTTCAGGCTCCGGCAGAACCGGGAAATGGTCGCTTCCGCAGTGCCGCATTCCTCCGCAAGCTGGGTGATGGACATAAACTGTACCTGGTCATGGTTGGAAATCACATAGTCCGCCACCTTCCGCTCGGCGGCGGTGAGATGATAATAGGAGGCGTGGATTCGCTCAAGAATTCCTAAGTGTTGTTCGTCCATAGCTGTCTCCTTTCTTCTTTTTCCCCGGGGCAGTTTTCTGCCCCGGTTGATTACTGGAGAAACGGAATTACTCGCCCAAAATCTGACCCATCATCTGATCCACCAGAATCAGGCTGCGAGGCACATGGAAGGGACCTTTAAAGGTGGAACCCTTGCAGGCAGGCTGGGTGGGCTTGCCGTCCCGGCGCAGGTAGCCGTACCACTCGCCGTACTCGTCGGCAAAGTAGGTCTTGCAGTAGTCCAGAACCTGATAGAAGATGTCCAGATACTTTTCGTCCCGGGTATCCCGGTAGATCATCAGGGAGGCAATCAGGGCCTCAT
>CAYRDE010000132.1:0-5140 GCA_964422935.1 uncultured Oscillospiraceae bacterium
CGGTTGGCAACTTTGGTTGCCTTATTGATTGAGTTAAAAGCTCAGTTTTATAAGTTATAAGTTGGTTACTATAAACCATAGCCTCCCGGCAGAACTTGTGAAATGGTCAATAAGAGTGGTAAAAGTAATATCCTTGCTATATAGACTCTGATCCATTGTGATTTGGCGCGCCCATGGATAGACAGTATGGATTCCTCCCTGCCCGACGTGTCGAAACAACAGGAAACACAAGCGGTATGCTGCGGCATACCGCTTTTTGCATTTTTAAAGGAGAGAGAATATGAAGAAGATCATTGAACTGAGAAACATCTCCAAATCCTTTGACGGGGAAATGGTGCTGGATGACATCAGCCTGGATATCTATGACAACGAGTTTGTTACGCTCCTGGGCCCCTCAGGCTGCGGCAAGAGTACCACTCTGCGGATGATTGGCGGCTTTCTCCAGCCGGACAAGGGCGACGTGATCTTCCTGGGAGAGCGGATCAACGATGTGCCCCCCCATAAGCGGAACGTCAATACGGTCTTCCAGAAATACGCCTTGTTTCCCCACCTGAATGTGTTTGAGAACATTGCCTTCCCTCTCCGCCAGAAGGGCGTTCCCAAGGCGGAAATCGAGGAGAAGGTCAATGAAATGCTGCGCCTGGTGATGCTTCCCGGTTTTGCCCATCGCCGGGTGACCAACCTCTCCGGCGGTCAGCAGCAGCGGGTTGCCATTGCCCGGGCTCTGATCAGCCACCCCCGGGTGCTGCTGCTGGACGAGCCCCTGGGGGCCCTGGATTTAAAGCTTCGGAAGGACATGCAGCAGGAGCTGAAAAAAATCCAGAAGTCCACGGGGATCACCTTCATTTTCGTCACCCACGACCAGGAAGAGGCCCTTTCCATGTCCGACACCATTGTGGTGATGAGCGAGGGTAAGATCCAGCAGATCGGCACCCCCACGGACATCTATAACGAGCCGAAGAACGCCTTTGTGGCGGACTTCATCGGCGAGAGCAATATTGTGGACGGCATCATGCTGGCGGACTACCGGGTCCGGTTTGCGGGCCATGTGTTCGACTGCCTGGATGCTGGCTTCGGGAAGAACGAGCCGGTGGATGTGGTGGTTCGTCCGGAGGACGTGGACATCGTTCCCGCCGAGCAGGGCCAGTTCCAGGGCACTGTCACCTCCGTCACCTTCATGGGCGTCCACAATGAGATTATTGTGGATATCCAGGGCTTTAAATGGATGATTCAGACCACGGAAAGCGTGGGTGAAGGGGAGTTTATCGGTCTGCATCTGGACCCGGACGCCATCCACATTATGAAGAAGTCCAAATATTCTGGCATGTTCGGCGACTATTCCTCCTTCTCCAGCGAGCTGGACGAGCTGTCCGATCCGGGAAGCGAGGAAGAGGCATGAAGAAAAACACCTATCGGGCAGTTTTGCTGCCCTATTCCGCCTGGGCCCTGCTGTTCATTCTGGTGCCCCTGGCCTTCGTGGGCTATTACGCCTTCACGGATAACGACTTCCAGTTCACCATGGAGCACTTTATCCGGTTCTTTACCGCTACCAGCAATATCACCACGGACGCAGGAGTCACCCAGGAGGTGTATACCTACCTGCTGATCTTCTGGCGGTCGCTAAAGCTGGCGGTGATCTCCACCTTTATCTGCCTGCTGCTGGGCTATCCGCTGGCCTACATTATGTCGAGAGCCAGGGAGAGAACCCAGAAAACCATGATGACCCTGATTATGATTCCCATGTGGATGAACTTTTTGATCCGCACCTACGCCTGGATGACCATTTTACAGGACACCGGCATCTTCAATAATTTTTTGGCAGGCCTGGGCCTACAGCGGCTGCACATCATCGGCACGGAGACGGCGGTGATCATCGGTATGGTCTATGACTACTTCCCCTATATGGTGCTGCCCATCTATTCCATCATGGCGAAGATGGACTATAAGCTCATTGAGGCCGCCCGGGACCTGGGCTGTGACAGCCTGGCAACCCTCCGGCGGGTGATCTTCCCCCTGAGCCTGCCTGGCGTGATTTCCGGGATTACCATGGTCCTGATTCCGTCCATCAGCACCTTCTATATCTCCCAGAAGCTGGGCAGCGGCAAGTTCTTCCTCATCGGCGATGCCATTGAGGGACAGTATGTGGCAAATAACCTCCACTTTGCCGCCGCCATGGCCTTTATTCTCATGGTGATTCTGCTGGCAGCCATGGCCCTGGTAAAATATGTTACCGCCCGTTATGTCTATGGAGGTGAGGAATAATGGAAGAGACTCCCAAGCTGCGTCTTCGCTCCAGAATCTATACCGGCATCGTCTTTGCCTTCCTGTTTGCCCCCATTGTGGTCATGCTGATCTATTCCTTCAACGCCTCCAAAAGTCTGTCCGTTTACTCCGGCTTTTCCCTGCGGTGGTACAAGGAGCTGCTCTCTGACCGCAATACCCTGCTGGCTGTGAAGAATACCTTCACCCTGGCCCTGTCTGCCACAGCCATTTCCACGGTGATGGGCACCGCCGCCGCTGTGGGCATTCATAAGCTCCGCAACAAATGGGCCCGGCGGGTCTTGAATACCGTCACCGATATCCCTATGACCAACCCGGACATCATCACCGGCATCTCTCTGATGCTCATGTTCGTGTTCGTAGGACGGCTGGTGGGATCTGCCAGCAGCCTGAGCTTCTGGACCATGCTCATTGCCCATGTGACCTTCTGCCTGCCCTATGTGATTTTGCAGGTGCTGCCAAAGCTCAAGCAGATGGATAAGGCACTGCCCGAGGCAGCCATGGATTTGGGGTGCACCCCTGCGGGGGCCTTCTTCAAGGTGGAGCTGCCGGAGATCATGCCCGGCATCATCACCGGCGCCATCATGGCCTTTACCATGTCCCTGGACGACTTTGTCATCAGCTACTTTACCTCCGGCGCAGGCTTTGAAACTCTGCCCATCCGGATTTACTCCATGACAAAGAAGACCGTGACCCCCAAAATGTACGCGCTGGCGACCATCATCTTCTTCGTCACTCTCTCTCTGCTGCTGATGAACAACTTTGTCAGCAATGAGGACGAGGAAGCCCGGAAGCCCAAGCGCCATCGGGAGAGAAAGGAGCTGAGCCGCGCTACGGTGAAGCGCCTCCAGCTTGCGGGAGGCGGTGTCCTTATCGTCCTGTGTGTCTGCCTGTTTGCCTTCCACCAGAAGCCGCTGGTTTTGAACGTCTACAACTGGGGCGAGTATATCTCCGACGGCAGTGAGGATACCTTCGACACCATCCGTCAGTTCCAGAGCTGGTATGAGGAAACCTATGGTCGGCCCGTCCAGGTGAACTACTCCACCTTCGCCTCCAATGAGGACATGTACAATAAGATCAGCAGCGGTGCGGTGAACTATGACGTGGTCATTCCCTCGGACTACATGATCGCCCGGATGCGGGAGGAGGACATGCTGCTGCCTCTGAACTTTGACAACATCCCCAATTACGAAAACATCGGCGAGGACTTCCGGGGGCTGTACTACGACCCGGAGAACCGGTATACCGTGCCCTATACCTACGGAATCGTGGGCGTGATCTACAACGCCAACGCAGTAGACGAGGCGGACGCAAAGGACTGGGACCTGATGTGGAACGAAAAGTATTCCGGCTCTATTTTGCAGTTCAATAACTCCCGGGATGCCTTCGGAACCGCCATGTATCGCCTGGGCCTGGACGTGAACACCACAGATGAGGCAGACTGGGACAAGGCCTATGAAGAAATGCTCCAGCAGCGGCCCCTGGTTTACAGCTACGTCATGGACGAAATCTACAACATGATGGAGTCCGGAGAGGCTTCCATCGGCGCCTACTATGCCGGCGACTACTTCACTATGGTGGATGCCCAGGCGGAGAATGTGGACCTCAGGTTCTACTATCCGGAGCGGACTAACTTTTATGTGGACGCCATGTGCATCCCCTCCTGCGCCCAGAACCAGGAGCTGGCGGAGATTTTCATTAACTATATGCTCTCCGAGGAGCCTGCCGTTGCCAACGCCGAATACACCTATTACGCATCCCCCAACCGGGCGGTCTTTGAAAATGAGACTTATATTGATGACATGGGGGAGGAAACAATGAAGGTGCTGTACCCGGAGCTGGAGAGCTTCGCGGAAAGCTACAACGCCCAGGCCTACCGGAACCTGGATACCGATACCCTCCATTATCTCAATACCCTCTGGGAGAATATTAAGATCAACTGAGAGGCTGCCCTCTCAGTCACGGCACGATAGTGCCGTGACAGCTCCCCCAAAGGGGGAGCCAAGAGCTGGCTCCACACCTTTCAGGCTCTGAAAATTTTAGGGAACCCACTTGCCTCTCCCTTTGGGACTTAGCAGCCGTTGACACATAGTGTCTTACGGATGCTTAGCGCAGAGCAGAGGTGGCACAGCCGAAGGCTGTGACGGAGAGGGTGCTTACGCCGTCCATGGAGGATTGTCCGCCATGGACGGCTGTTTTTGTGAAATCGTCGGATTTGCCAAGAGAAAACCTGGGCAATGTCAAAAATTTTACTACATTTTTGTTGACTTTTTCCGGAATTTGCGTATAATATAAATTCGTATGGATAAGAAAAAAGACTGTAAAATCCCTGAATGCGGCGATTTGCCTGACTTGAGTCAGGACAAGCTTGCCGTGGGTGCAAAACAGCTTCGCAAGGCTGTGGTTTCCGGACGGGCAAAGCGTGTCTTCCTGGCGAAGGACGCGGACCCTGCGCTGACAGAGCCGCTCCGGGAGCTGTGCGTCGAATATCATATCCCGATCACCTGGGTCCCCGGCATGGCTGCCCTCGGCAGGAAATGCGGCATCGAGGTGAGCGCGGCGGCAGCAGCCGTCGTGAAATAACACGGATTCTATCGGAAATTTTCCGTAGAATATAAAAGCCGAATGGCGAAAACAAAAGAAAGGAGATCAAGAATGCCTACTTTTAATCAGCTCGTCAGAAGTGGCCGTCAGCAGGTCACCTACAAGTCCACCGCTCCTGCTCTGCAGAGAGGCATGAACACCCTGGAAAACAAGGCAACTACCCTGCCCTCCCCCCAGAAGCGTGGCGTTTGCACTGCTGTTCGTACCACCACCCCCAAGAAGCCTAACTCCGCCCTGCGTAAGATCGCCCGTGTGC
>CAYRDE010000133.1:0-5081 GCA_964422935.1 uncultured Oscillospiraceae bacterium
CCGACCGTCTACAATCAGCTTCTCCAATTCCAGCCGGGCAATCTCCCGGCGGACAGGGTCAAAGCTACTGACGGTAATGGCCTCCGGAGTGTCGTCAATAATCAGGTCCACACCGGTGATGGTTTCCAGCGTGCGGATGTTCCGGCCCTCACGTCCGATAATCCGGCCCTTCATTTCGTCATTGGGCAGCGGCACCACGGAGACGGTAGTCTCAGCGGCATGATCAGCAGCGCAGCGCTGGATGGCAGTGGCAATGATCTCCCGACCCTTTTCCTCTGCCTCGTCCTTGAGCTGTGCCTCGATCTCCTTGATCTTCATGGCAGCCTCGTGACGGACGTCCTCCTCCACGGACTTCAGCAAGTATTCCTTTGCCTGCTCCTGGGTCAGCCCGGAGAGCTTCTCCAGGGTTTCCAGGTGCTGCCGTTTGAGGTCCTCTGCCTGCGCCTGGGTCTCCGTAACCTTCTGGAGCTTCTTGGAAAGCTCCTCCTCCTTGCGTTCAAAGGCCTCCGTCTTCTTGTCCAGGGTAGTTTCTTTCTGCTCTAAGCGGCGCTCCTGTTTGCTCAGTTCCGCGCGGCGCTCTTTGACTTCACGATCGTACTCTGTGCGTGTTTTATGGATTTCGTCCTTGGCTTCCAGGAGCATTTCCTTCTTCCGGTTCTCGCCGGAGCGGATGGCTTCGTTAATCAAGCGGGTGGCTTCGGCCTCCGCGGAACCAATCTCCCGCTCCGCCACCTTTTTGCGATAGACCACGCCCAGGGCAAAATCCAGCCCCAACACAATCAGTCCACCAACGACGATGATCAGATAATAATACCATTCCATAAAATTGCAGCACACCTCCTTCTAAAAATAATAGGCGCAGAAGGGGTGGGCGCTTTGGGGAACTCCGAAGCAACCTCCAGACTCCTGGATTGGGCGTTTCTTCTCCCTGTGAGAATTCAGGAATCAGAGGAACGCAGCTGCATCTTCCGATTTCCGAACCCCGCGCCGGAGAAGAAGGGCTAACCCTCAGCCGCTGGCAATTGGTCAGAGTTCCGACCCCCATGTAAAATTCGGCATAACAATACCAGCCGGGCAAACCCCGACGGGCAATGAAGCAAAACGCCATGAGGCGTAAAACGCTTTCCACCCGGCTCTTTCGCCGGTTATCAATGAAACGCTTCTCCCCGGAAAACACTGGGGCAGCGTACACCATACCAAATCTATTGTACTCAAACCATAGGGGAATGTCAAGGAGAAAGGTGAAAACTTTCCTGCATTTTCAGTTTCGAAAATCGTTTTTATCGGATGTTCATTGACAGGTCCCCGAGAAAAGGATATACTAAATGGAAAAAGGGAAAGAGGTGTTTCCATATGGATAAGCAAAAGCTTTGTCAGTATGTTAACCTTTACGCGCCGCCGGTGCTGGTGATTTTGGCGGGGCTGATCCTGATCTTCAGTCCGGACAGCGCTTCCGCGCTGGTGTCCTGTGTGCTGGGCTGGGGCGCGTTCCTGCTGGGAATTGTGTGGGGGCTGATGCTTCTGGGGGCCCATGCCCGTCTGCGCCAGTTCGTGGGGGCAGCGGTCTGCATTCTGCTGGGTCTTTGGCTGGTAAATGATCCCCTGGCCCTGGCAAGAAGTCTGGGTCGGCTGGTGGGGCTGCTCATCATCGTTCGCAGCGTCCAGGAGCTGACCCGCTCCGTCCGGGTGGAAGGGAAGATTGTCTCCGGGATCATGCTGGCTATGGGCGTCTTTCTGCTGCTGGTGCCCATGACCACCAGTCGGCTTGCCATGATCCTGCTGGGAATCGTAGTGGTGATTACGGGAGTCGGTATGCTCCTGGAGCGGCTGCGGAACAAAGGGAACTGGCTGGATTCCGGCGATGACCCCAACATTATTGACGCCCTGTGATTGTTGCCTGCTGTGCGCTGGAGGGGCGTACCGGTCACCAGGCGGGATGGCAGCTGTTGGAGGCGGTTTACCGCGAGCATACCGGGCAGGCACCGCCGCCTGTCCTGGTAACCCCCGAGGGGAAGCCCTACTGGAAGGATTCCCCCTGGCACTTTTCCATTTCCCATACCCGCCGTCACGCCTTCTGCGCCCTGGCAGGGGTGCCTGTGGGCATTGACGCCGAGGAGCTGGACCGGCCTGTTATGCTGTCTCTGGCGGAGAAAATTCTCTCCCCCGGAGAAAAGGCCCAGTTTGACCGGGCGACGGACAAGCGCCGCGCCCTTCTGACCTTCTGGGTTTTGAAGGAGGCCGCGGCGAAGCAAAGCGGCGAGGGCCTGCGCATCTACCCCAATCATACGAATTTTACCCTGGATGATCCCCGGGTGACGGAACATGCGGGCTGCCTGGTGGCAGTGCTGACTGCGGAACCATCCATTTTTTAGGAGATACTATGCTGTTTGATACCCATGCCCATATGGACGACCATGCCTTTGACAATGACCGGGAAGCCCTTCTTGCCTCCCTGCCGGACCAGGGCATTGGCCTGATAATGAATCCGGGATGCTCCTATGCCTCCTCCCGGAACGCTTCCGCCCTTTCCCGGCGCTATGACTACATCTATGCCGCCGTTGGCTCCCATCCGGACGCCGCCGACGAGGTGGATGAAAGGCTTCTGGAGGAATATAAAACCATGTGCCGGGAAAACCCGAAGATCAAAGCCATCGGGGAAATCGGTCTGGACTACCACTATGAGGACATCCCCCGGGACATTCAGGGCCGGGCCTTCCGGCTCCAGATGGAGCTGGCCCGGGAGCTGAAGCTGCCCGTTATCGTCCATGAGCGGGAGGCCCATGAGGACGGCATGAACATCGTCCGGGAATTTCCGGAGGTCACCGGGGTCTTCCACTGCTATTCCGGTTCCCTGGAAATGGCAAAGTGGCTGATCGCCCGGGGCTGGTACATCGGCTTCACCGGAGTGCTGACCTTCAAAAATGCCCGGAAGGCAGTGGAGGTGGCAAGAGTCATTCCCCTGGACCGGATTGTTCTGGAAACAGACTGCCCCTATATGTCCCCGGAGCCCTTCCGGGGCAAACGGAACGACCCCGGCAAGCTCTATCGCATGGCAGAAAAGCTGGCGGAGCTTCGGGGTCTGAGCGTGGAGGAAATCCACACTGTCACCATGGAAAACGGGAAACGACTTTATCGGATTTAAGAGAGGAAAACCCATGGAATTTCAGGTTGGTACGATGAAAAAAGGAAAGCGGAACGCCATCACCGACGTGCCGGGTGTCCGGGTCGGTCACTGCACCGTAGATAACGCCCAGCACAAAACCGGCGTCACCGTCATTCTTCCCTGCGAAGGGGATATTTACCAGCAGAAAATGACCGCCGCCTGCCATGTCCTCAACGGCTTTGGCAAGACGGCGGGCCTTATGCAGATTCAGGAGCTTGGCACCCTGGAGACCCCCATTGCCCTGACCAACACATTGAATGTGGGTCTGGTCCATGACGCCATGGTGGAATTCATGTGCCGCCAGGCGGAAACCTCCGGCTACCGGATCACCACCGTAAATCCTGTGGTCTGCGAGTGCAACGACGGCTCCCTCAATGATATCCGCCACCGGGCGGTGGGAGAAAAGGAAGTCTTTGCCGCCATCCAAAGCGCCTCGGAGGATTTCCTCCAGGGAGATGTGGGGGCCGGTAAGGGCATGACCTGCCACGATCTGAAGGGCGGCATTGGCTCCGCCTCCCGAATTCTTGAGATCGGGCAGGAAACCTTCACCCTTGGGGTGCTGACTCTGTGCAATCACGGCTGTCTGCGGGATCTGCGGATTGACGGGGACCCCATTGGGCAGCGGATTGAACAGCAGCTCCGGGCCGACACGCCGGACAAGGGAAGCTGCATCATGGTCCTTGCCACCGACCTGCCGGTCTCCAGCCGGCAGCTGGGACGAATCATCCGCCGGTGTGCGGTGGGCCTTGCCCGGCTGGGCAGCTTCACAGGCCACGGCAGCGGAGAGGTGATGATCGGCTTCTCCACCGCCAACCGGATGCCGGAGAAGGACTGCGGTATGTGCTGCTTCCGGTGCATTCACGAGGAACAGATTGACAAGGCCTTCCGGGCAGCCGCCGAAGCAACGGAGGAAGCGGTGCTGAATGCCATGGCAAACGCGGACACGGTGGTCGGATACAGCGGGAAGGTCCGCAGAAGCTTGAAAGAATTTCTGTGACCGTTTCCCTGCTCAGCAGAAACAGAGGGAGCGGAAAATTCCGTTTCCTCTCAGCGTGTCAATAAAGTACCTCGCTTTAGTTCGCCGCCGCAGCGGCGAATAGAGTCGGATCATGTTTTGCCGCGACATGTGCGTGGCAAAACATACTTCTCAGTCTGCTGCGCGCACTTCGTCAAAGCGCATTTCCTGATGGAATCAAGCTTCCAAAGAAGTTATTTCCTTCTTCCATGAAAGTCCTCGTTAATTTTCCGCTTCCAGCCAGCCCCCAGCGGGGCGCTGCTGCGCACCTGACATACCGCTTCACAGACTGATTCGTAAACCGCTTCCGTGCCGATATGATCCGCGTGATAGTCTGCGGCACAGTCAGCCCGGATGCCAAATCTGGCGGCTTCCCGTGCCGCGTCGATGTTGGCGCCCAGGAATAAAAACTCCCAGCCGTATTTCTCCTGCTGCCGTTTCACCATGGCCTGGACCTTCTCATAGGTATAATGGTGGCTGGCATTCTCCATGCCGTCGGTGGTGATGACGAACAATGTCTTTTCCGGCACATCCTCCTCACGGGCGTACTTATGGACATTGCCGATGTGGTGAATTGCCCCGCCCACCGCATCCAGCAGGGCCGTACAGCCCCGGACGTAGTATTCCTTCCGGGTCAGCGGGGGAATCCTGTCCAGGGGAATGCGGTCATGGATGACCTGGGCTTCATTGTCAAAGAGTACCGTGGAGATAAGCGCCTCCCCCGGCTCCCCCTTTTGTTTCTCAATCATCGCGTTGAAGCCGCCGATGCTGTCTGCCTCCAGCCCCGCCATGGAGCCGCTGCGGTCCAGGATGAATACCAGCTCTGTCAGATTCTTCTTCATAAGATAACCTCCTCGTATAATAAGTTATAAAGTTAATATTTCAGGTATCAGCAGGTTTTGA
>CAYRDE010000134.1:0-5030 GCA_964422935.1 uncultured Oscillospiraceae bacterium
TTGTGGGGCCACCACAGCGTCATGTCATGCTCGTAGGCCTCGGGGGGATTGCCCAGGCAGTCCATGAAATAGAGAATGCCGCCGTATTCCTTGTCCCAGCCCATGGTAAAGGCCATGTTGAAGACGTTGATGGCTTTCTCGTGGAGGCCCCTGTCGCCGATTTCGTTGGCGTAGTCCATCAGAAACCAGGAGCATTCGATGTCGTGGCCCGGGTTCACCATCCGGCCCTCGGTCACATCCAGCCGGGTTTCCCCGTTCATGCCCACATTTTCCAGAACGCATTTCAGGTCGGGCTTCACATGGTAGTTGAAGATATCCGCCACGCACTCCCTGGCCCGGGCGTCGTAGACCTCCTTCATCTCCGGATCTACCCGCTTCATCACGCCGGTGACGTTGAGGATAATCATGGGGATGCCCAGGGAACGACCGGTGCGGGTCTCGGGAATGGTCTTGGGACCCATGCCGGTGGGATCGGGCATCCCATGGTTCAGATTCCAGTACAGATCATAAGCCCGGCGGGCACGGAGCAGGTGCTCCTTTTCTCCGGTGACGCCGTAGTATTCCGCGTTGGCAATGCAGTAGAAGGCCTCGCTGAAGCAGTACCGGCGCTGGCGCAGGGGCTTGCCGTCGCCGGTGACGGTGAAATACAGCCGCCCGCCGGCATCCTTGTTGATGCAATAATTTTCCAGGAAGTCCAGGCAGCTCTTGGAGGCCTCCAGCCATTCCTTCCGCACACCGTAGACATGGCACAGATAGGCATAGGTCCAACCGCAGCGGCCCTGCATCCACACGCTCTTATCGGTGGAGAAGACCTTGCCCTTCCGGTCCAGGCAGGTGTAGATACCGCCATGGACTGGGTCCATGCCGTTTTTCAGCCAGAAGTCCGCTACGCCCTTCAGCTGTTCCTGAATCCACTGACGCTCAGACAGTAATCTTTCCCGATCCATTATAGTTCCTCCTAAAGATGAATTTTTCCTTCCCATGAAAGGAAAGACCTTTTCACTATCATACCATCCCAGGAAAAGAATTTCAATCTAAATTCACAAATTCTGAAACTTTTTTGCGGTGACATTTGGGATACTTTGTGTTATGATAGAGGAAAACCAAATGGGGGTGCTCTCATGGCGAGAAATCTTTTCCGGTATGACAGCGGTCTGATGATTACGTTTTCCCAGATCACCGACTGTATCTTTTTAAGCCTCTTCTTCTTTCTGGGCTGTGTGCCCATCGTAACCATCGGCGATGCCTGGGCGGCGCTGTATGATGCCACCTACCGGGCCTTTCGGTTGGGGGATAAGCATAGCTGGAGCCGGTTTCTCCATACCTTTAAAAGCAACCTCCGGGCCAGCCTGATCCCCAACCTCCTGTTTCTTGCCCTGTTCGCCCTCACCGGCTTTGGGATGATCCGGCTGTGGAACCGGGCTGCGGCGGAAACCCTCTCCTGGGGAGTTTTCGCGGCGGGGGCCTTCGTAGCCGTACTGGTTTACGGAATTCTGAGCGTCCTGTTTCCCATGCTGTCCCGGTTTGAAAATTCCACCGGAACCCTGATGAAAAATACGGTATTTCTGGCCCTGGCGAACCTGCCGAGAACCATTGCTTTGGGGATTCTGAATGCCGGTTCTCTGCTGCTTTGCCTGCGTTTTGTTTTTCCTCTGTTCTTTCTTCCCTGCCTGACCGCTTTACTGGGCACCTTCCTCCTGGAGCCGATGTTCAAGCCCTACATGCCCGAGGAAGCGCCGGAGACGGAAGGGGAAAAGAACCTTCCTTGACACCCATGGATATTTATGGTACAGTTAGACTATCTTTTGTGGAAAAACAAATGATTTTGGAGGAGAGAGTATGAAAAAGAAAAATCCTGTGGCACTGCTGCCCATTGGCGTGTTCCTGGTAATCTACCTGGGGCTGGGACTTCTGTTTGAGTACGTCCTGAAAATCCCCATGGGCTTTTACAACATCCCCATTGTCATCGCCTTCCTGGTGGCAATCCTGGTGGCCTGCCTTCAGAACAAGGCTCTCAGCTTTGACGAAAAGCTCACGATCATGGGCCAGGGCGTAGGGGATAAGAACATCATCACCATGCTGCTGATCTTCCTGGTGGCCGGCGCCTTCGTGGGCGTGGTGGGCCGCTCCTCCGCTCAGAGCGTGGCCTACTTTATGCTCAGCCTGATTCCGCCTCAGTTTGCCGTGGCGGTGCTGTTCATCGTGGCCTGCTTCGTCTCCACCGCCATGGGCACCTCCGTGGGCACCATCACCCTCATTACCCCCATCGCTGTAGAGGTGGCCCAGGCCTCCAATTTCTCTGTGGCCCTGTGCGTGGGCAGTATTGTGGGCGGCGCTATGTTCGGCGACAACCTGTCCTTCATTTCCGACACCACCATTGCCGCCTGCAACGGTCAGGGCTGTGCCATGCGGGATAAGTTCCGGGGGAACTTCTGGATTGCCCTTCCCGCGGCCCTCGGCACCCTGGTGCTGATCCTGATTCTGACCCTGGGTCACGACACCACCCCCATCGTGGAAAGCTACAATCTGCTGCAGATCCTGCCCTATGTACTGGTGCTGGCGGGCGGCATTGCGGGAATCAACGTATTTGTGGTGTTGATTCTGGGCATCGTCTCCGGCGCCGTCATCATGCTGGCTACCGGGCAGACCGCTGCCACCGACCTGCTTGCCAGTATGGGCTCCGGCGCTGCCGGTATGTTTGAGACCAGTATGGTAGCCATCCTGGTTGCCGCCATGTGCTCCCTCATTCGGGTCTACGGCGGCTTTGACGCCCTGCTGAGTTTCATTCAGAGCCTGTTCAAGGGCAAAAAGGGAGGCCAGCTGGGCATGGGCCTGCTGGTAGGCACGATGGATATAGCCACCGCCAACAACACCGTAGCCATTGTCATGGCAAACCCCATCGCCAAGGAAATGAGCCAGGAATACGGCATTACCCCTCAACGGACGGCCTGCCTGCTGGATACCTTCTCCTGCATCTTCCAGGGCATCATCCCCTACGGCGCTCAGATGCTGGTTGCCATTTCCGCCACAGCGGAGATGGGATGCGCCCTGTCCGCCTTCCAGATCATGGGGTACCTGTTCTATCCCTACCTGCTGCTGGTCAGCTCCTTAGTGGCGATCTTCCTGGTGAAGGAAAAGAAGTAAGGACCGCGTTCCTGCATAGAAAACGGGCTGTCTCGGCTTTTGAGACAGCCCGTAATTTTGTGGCGTACCCTCTCCGCCCCAGTGTGCGCACTGGGGCACCTCTCCCAGAGGGAGAGGCAAGCGCATGGTCCGAATTTTCATACTGTCTAAAGATTTAGGAAGCCCACTTGGCTCTCCCTCCGGGACTTAGCAGCCGTTGGCACATAGTGCCTTACGGATGCTTAGTGCATAGCGGAGCTGTCGAGCGAAGCGAGACTGAGAGGGCAAAACGTGCTGTCCCCCAAACAGGGACAGCACGTTTCATGTGATCTTATGGGATTAACCCAGTTGGTTTTCAAAAGCCGTGACCTCGGAAGTCGCAGTCAGTTCGTAATAGGCCATGAGAATCTGCTCTGCCACGGGAGCCAGGGAGGCGCCGTGGGCGCACTTCTCGCCGAAAATCGCCACAGCCAGGTCGGGTTCCGTATCCTCCATCCGATGGGAGAAGCAGATGAACGCGCCATGGTCAGAGCCGCCGGAGGAGTGCTGAGCTGTACCGGTCTTGGCATAGACCATGATCTCATCTGCCATGGGCCATACCACACCGTCGTAAACGAAGGAGTTGTCGCCAATCTGATCCGCAAAGCCGCCGAAGCACTTCTGGGCGGTGCCGCCGGCCTGGGTGATGACCTTGCGCATACCGTCATAGTAGGTCTCTACAGTGGTGGACTGGAGATCCATCTGGTTGACAACCTCCGGCTGGTTCTCCTTGATCAGGGTCCGGTAGTCGGAGGACACCACCCGGCTTAGGAAGGTGGCCTTCATCCGGGTGCCCTTGTTAGCCAGGGTAGAGGCATAGACTGCCAGCTGCATGGGGGTAAAACGGTTTTCGCCCTGTCCGATGGCGCCCAGAATACGGTCGCCTGCGGCAAAGTTACTGTTAACGCCGGAGCCGTAAACCTTTTTCTTCTGCTCCGGAGTATTCAGGGCGCCGGGCTTTTCCACCAGCTCAATGCCCGTGGGGCTGCCGAGGCCCAGATCCTGAGCGGTGTTTGCCACCATTTCCCAAGTAAGCCGGTCTCCCAGCTCATAGAAGAAGTAGTTGCAGGAATAGCACAGGGCCCAGGTCGCGTCGATATCTTCGCCGGTAGGGGTCCGATGGACTGCCCGGTTGGTGGTCCACAGCAAGCACTGAGGAGCGAAGCCTTCGTACTTGGAGTACACGCCCTTATCCGCGATGATCTCGCCGGGGGACAGAACCCATTCGCCCTTGGAGTTTCGGTTCTCCATGGCGGCAATCAGGGTACACATTTTAAAGGTGGAGCCGGGGGCGTATTCCGCGCCGAAGGCCCGGTTGAACAGGGGCTTCATGGGATCGTTGTTGATTTCCGTCCAGTTGTCCAGCATGGTGGCAAGGTCATAGGTGGGGTAGCTGGCACAGGCCAGGATTTTTCCCGTCTTGCATTCCATGACGATGACCGCTGCGCCTTCCGCGTCCAGACCGGTATCGTCGCCGGTAGCCAGGTTAATGGTGGGGTCGGTGATCTTCTTCATCACCTCGGCCAGTGCGTCCTCCGCCACCTTCTGAATGCCGATGTCAATGGTGGTTTCCACGTTGTTGCCTGCCACGGGGGACTTGGTGATTTCGTTGCCATTTTCATCCTTGTCTCTGGCCCAGAACTGGTCAACGGTAGCGCCGTCCTTGTTAACCACGTCCACACGGGTTCCGTCGATGCCGTGGAGGTATTCTTCAAAGGCCTGCTCAAAGCCGGTCTGACCAACCAGAGCGTCCATGGAGTAGTCCTGCTTTTGATATTCTGCCCACTGGGAATCGGTCATGCCGCCCAGATATCCCAGAATGTGCGCGCCGTACTTGGTGTGGTATTCCCGGACGGTGGAGCTTTCGA
>CAYRDE010000135.1:0-5011 GCA_964422935.1 uncultured Oscillospiraceae bacterium
AATATAAGCAGTACATTACCCAGGCCCAGGAAAACGGCAATGTGATGATTTCGGAGGATGTGATTGCCACCATCGTGGAGCATACCCTGACCGAGGTGGATGGGGTTGTCAAGGGCGGCAATGAGGTCGTCGGTAAGAAGAGCTGGGGCAAGGGCATCCGGATTGCCATCGGGGAGGACAATACCCTGACCCTGGGCTGCAACATTGTGGTGTCCTACGGCGAGAGCGTGATCAAGGTAGCCCAGGCTGTCCAGGAGGCCATTACCAATGCGGTGGAGTCCGTCACCGGCGTGACCGTGGCGGATGTGGACGTAAATGTCTGCGGAATCGAGCGCAAGTAAGGGAAAAGGAAACGGATATGACGAGAGGCAATGCCAGAGAACTGGCGGTTCATTTAATCTACGGCAGGCTCTTCACGGGAGAAGAGCCGGAGCAGGTGGTAGCCCTGCGCCTGGATCGTGAATACTATGAGAAGCTGAAGACGGAGAACGAGGTCTACGCCGAGCGGCCCAGCCGGAACCAGCTTCGCTACATAGACACGGTGGTGGCGGGGGTTGCCAACCGGGAGGAGGACCTGAACGCCCAGATCAGCAAGTTCTCCATCGGCTGGGACATCAGCCGGATTTCCCGGCTGGCCCGGTGCATCATGCAGCTGGCGATCTTCGAGATCCTCTATGTGGAGGACGTGCCCACCGGCGTGGCGGTTTCCGAGGCGGTCCGGCTGGCGAAGAAATATGACGGCGACGATACCGGGGCCTTTGTCAACGGAATCTTAGGCAGCTTTGCCCGGAGTCTGTCGGCGCCGGAGGAAAACCAATGAGCGTCCTGGGCTTCGACACCAGCAACTATACCACCTCCATTGCCTTCTTTGACGGCAGGGACGGTGAGAATCAGTCCCGGCTGCTGAGCGTAAAGCAGGGGGAGCTGGGGCTGAGGCAGTCCGACGCGGTATTTGCCCATATCAAAAGCCTGCCGGAGCTTTCCGGCAGGCTGTTTTCCCATGTGGATGGGAAGACGATCACGGCGGTGGGGGTTTCCACCCGGCCCCGGGCGGTGGAGGGCAGCTATATGCCCTGCTTCCTGGTGGGCCTTTCCCATGCAAGGCTCCTGGCCCAGACCCTGGGGGTGCCCCTGGTGGAGGTATCCCATCAGCAGGGCCATGTAGCGGCGTCATTGTGGAGCGCCGGGCGGCTGGATCTGATGGACATCCCCCATCTGGCCTGGCATCTGTCCGGGGGCACCACGGAGCTATTGCTTGTGGAGCCGGAGGGGAGAAACGTCCGGTGCAGCCGCATCGGCGGCACCACGGACATTTCCGCCGGTCAGCTCATCGATCGTACCGGTCAGCTTCTGGGCCTGCCTTTTCCGGCTGGAAAGCATCTGGATGCACTGAGCCGGGGGGCGGCGGGGACGGAATACTTCCGAGTTAAGTGCCGGGAGGGAGAATTCTCCCTGTCCGGGGTGGAAAACAAGGTGCGGCAGTTTTACGAGGCCAATCCCTCTGCGGAGGAGACGGCAGCCTATGCTCTGCGATGCGTAGGAAACGCGGTGCTGCTGGCTACCCGGCAGGCCATGGAAGCTTATCCGGGGCTGAGCGTGGTATTCTCCGGCGGCGTGGCCTCCAATTCCATGCTGCGGGAAATCACAGCGCCTTTAAACCCTGTGTTTGCCCAGCCTCAGTTTTCTACGGACAATGCCATGGGGGTCGCGGTACTGACCCATCGGCTGATGGAGGGATAAGATGGCCCAGACGGTTCTGACAATTACCCAACTGAATGAATATATCCGGGGGAAGCTGGACAGCGATCCCATGCTGAGCCAGGTTGCGGTCCGGGGTGAGATCAGCAATTATAAGCTCTACCCCTCGGGCCACCACTACTTCACCCTGAAGGACGAGACAGGGGCCCTGAAATGCGTGATGTTCAAGGGCAATGCCTTCCGGCTGCGGTTTCGTCCGGAGAACGGCATGAAGGTCATCGCCATGGGCAAGGTTTCCGTATATCCCAGGGACGGGGCCTATCAGCTCTACTGCACCGCCATGGTAATGGATGGGGTAGGGGACCTGTATGCCGCCTTCGAGCAGCTGAAAAAGAAGCTGGAAAGCCAGGGCCTGTTTGATCCCGCCCATAAAAAGCCCCTGCCCAGATATCCCGGAACCATCGGCATCGTGACCAGCTCCGCCGGTGCGGCGGTCCACGACATGCTGCGGATTCTGAGAAAGCGGTATCCTCTGGTGAAGGTCCGGCTGCTGCCGGTCCGGGTTCAGGGCACGGAAGCCCCGGGGGAGATTGCCGCCGCTATCGATTACGCCAACCGGTATCGATTGGCGGACCTGCTGATTGTAGGCCGGGGAGGCGGCTCCATTGAGGACTTGTGGGCCTTCAATGACGAGCGTGTGGCCTATGCCATTTACCGTTCGGAGATTCCGGTGATCTCCGCCGTCGGTCACGAGCCGGATGTGACCATAGCCGACTTTGTGGCGGACCTGCGGGCAGCCACGCCTTCCAACGGCGCGGAGCTGGCGGTGCCGGATCAGGATGCCCTGCGGCAGAATCTGGACGCCATGTCCTCTGCCATGGCGGCGGCCCTGAACCGGCAGCTCAAGGCGGCGGGCCAGCACCTGCGTGTTCTGTCCCAGTCGCCCGCGTTGAAAAGTCCCACAGGCTATATAGAGCAGCGGGGGAAGAGTCTGGAGCTGCTGAAAAGCCGGCTGCTCGCCGCCCAGACCCAGCAGGTGACGAGAAAGAAGCAGCGCTATATCGCCGCGGTTTCCAAGCTGGATGCCATGAGCCCATTGAAGGTATTGTCCCGGGGCTACTCCATGGTCCAGGGAGAGGATGGAAATGTGGTCCGAAGCGTTCATCAGACGCGTTTGGGCCAGCGGATCACGGTCAGCCTCAGCGACGGCGCTCTGTCCGCCACGGTCATGCAGAAAATGGAGGGAAAACATGAGTCGGAAGAAATTGAGCTTTGAAGAATCCATGACCAGACTGGAGCAGATTGTCCGGGCCATGGAGCGGGGAGACGTGGCACTGGAAGAATCCCTGAAGCTGTTTCAGGAGGGGACGGAGCTGGTGAAGGACTGCCAGAAGCTGCTGGACGATGCCCAGCTCCAGGTAAAGAAGATTATGACGGCCCCGGACGGAAGCCCGGTGGAGGAGGAATTCCAGGATGAACCTTGAAGCAAGAAGCCGGGAATACCGGGAATTCATTGAGCAGTATTTGAAGGATATCTACACCGACGCCAAAGCGCGGGAGCCCCAGAAGCTTTTATTTGAAGCCATGGAATACAGCCTTCTGGCAGGGGGAAAGCGGCTGCGGCCCATTTTTGTCCTGGACTTTTGCCGGATGTGTGGGGGAGACTGGAAGGCAGCGGCGCCCTTTGCCGCTGCTATTGAGATGATCCATACCTACAGCCTGATCCACGACGATCTGCCCTGCATGGACAACGACGATTTCCGCCGGGGCAGGCTCACCAACCACAAGGTCTACGGCGAGGGCATGGCGGTGCTGGCAGGGGACGCCCTGCTGACGGACGCCTTTCTGATGGCCTCCACAGCGAAGCTTCCCAGGCCGGAGGACATGTCCAAAGCCATCTCGCTGATGGGCGAGGGAGCGGGTTCTTTGGGCATGGTAGGCGGTCAGGTGCTGGACATTCTGAGCGAAAGCCGGGAGCTGACGGAGGACGAGGTGCTGGATATCCAGTCCCGGAAGACGGGGCGGCTTATCAGCATTGCCTGCTGTCTGGGGGTTCTCGCCGGCGGCGGCAGTGAAAAGCAGTTTGAAGCGGCTGCTCAGTTTGCGGCGGGCCTTGGTCTGGCCTTCCAGATCCGGGACGATGTGCTGGATGTGATCGGCACCCAGGAGGAAATGGGAAAGCAGGTGGGCCATGACGCGGGAAAGAACACCTTTGTCAGCCTCTATGGTCTTCCCAAATGTGAGGAGCTGATCCGCAAATACACGGACTACGCCCTGGAAGCCCTGCATGCCTTCGAAGACAGCGCCTATATGGCGGCTCTGGCGGAAAGCCTGGTGGGCCGCAGGGCCTGAAATCCGATCAATTAATAAGACACCATTGTGGGCAAACGTTTCCGTTTGGACACAATGGTGTTTTCTCTTCCGGCAGCCGGATATGGTGGCTGGCTTCCCTCCCAAAATGATATCGGTACAGAATATGCGCAGGAGGGAAAGTGTGTGCAATATGCAATTGCTTTCTCACCGGTGCTTTCCCAGAAGCCTTTGGGGTGAAAAGTGAATCGTGAATAGTGAAGAGTGAAGAAGTAAAAATCGGCAAGCACCGTTGGGCGCTTGCCGATTTTTGGTGGAGCCGGGGGGAATCGGACCCCCGTCCGAAGGCAACTTGGAAGGAACTTCTCCGGGCGCAGTTTGTTATTTACATTCCCTCATCCCGCCGGGAACAAACACCCTTCGGGAATCAGTAGCTTCATGATGCATGGTGCGCGCAAAGCTTTGCGCACGCACGTTCTCCACTCAAATCACACCCTAGCCCGGTTCGTGGACCTCCCGGGGAGGATGGGCACCTAATCAGGCAGCCAGGGCAACAGTTTTGTTGTCAGTTAAATTTAAAAAAGTACCCGTTTTATCGTGGTCAGGCGCCACGGCCCGCTATTCCAGCCTCACTACCCCCGTCGAAACCAGTACGACCCCGTATTTGAGGTAAAAAGTAAGAGTGAATAGTGAATAAGTGTTAGAAAGGGCGGGGTGGGAGTACATCCCGCCCTTATTTGCTTAGAATCTGCCGTAGGGGTCGGGGAGCTTCTTGGGCTCGGGATAGGTTTCTCCCTTCGTATCTACGGTGATGGAGGCAATCTTCTGCTCCGCGATGGGCCGGTCATTCATGCCGGTCTTGGTGGCGGCAATGGCGTCCACCACATCCATGCCGGAGGTAACCTTGCCAAAGGCGGCGTACTGACCGTCCAGGTGCTTGGCGTCCTGATGCATGATGAAGAACTGGGAACCGGCGGAGTTGGGGGACTGGGATCTTGCCATG
>CAYRDE010000136.1:0-5004 GCA_964422935.1 uncultured Oscillospiraceae bacterium
CCAGGTCTGAGACTGAAACAGGGAGCCGTTCTCAATGGACTCGCCCACCAGCTTCGCGCCCTGGGAGTAGACCTGACCACAGCCGAGAGCGTTGTGGCCCACCTCGGAGTTGCCCATATCATCATCGCTGGGCAGACCCACAGCAGTGCCGTGGGCTTTCAGATAAGTATGCGGGCAGGTGGCAAGCAGATGATCCAGAGTCGGGGTATTTGCGACCTTCACAGCGTCGCCGCTGCCACCGTCGCCCTTGCCAACGCCGTCCATAATAACCAATACAATGGGTTTTTCCATGTTCATTACCTCCAAAAAAGCGAATAGACCGCAGGATGCTTCATACCATAGGTTATGTTATTTTACATCATTTTTAAGAAACTTACAACCATTTTTTTATTTTTTCCGTTACAGACAAAAAAGCCCCCGGGAAATCCCAAAAATGGGTGATTTTCCCGGGAGTTGTTAAATTTGTATAAAGGGCCGTGGGGGGCTTCCTTATTCCTCATAGCGTCTGCGGCTTATGCCCCGGGCAATCAGGGCGCCGACCAGGAAGAAGGTCAGTACACCCACGATCAGAAGAATCCCGATAATGCCGCCGTTCAGGCCTCCCGTCTCTTCCTCCGGCTCTTGGGGCTGGGTTGCCATGGTCGGCAGGGTGTATACCACCGCTTCCGTCGTCTCCACAGGCGCCTGGGTGGTCTGGGGGGCAGTCTCTTCCGTTACCGGAGGCGTGGTCACCGGCGGCTGGGTAGGAGGCGCAGTGGGGGCTGTGGTGGGTACGGTTGGGGCCTCCGTCTCCTTCGGTGTCGTCTCCGCCACCTTTACCACAGGAGGCTGGGGAGCGTCACTGGATGCAGCCAGAACCTCCAGCCGACCACCGAAGTTATTTACAAGGGTCTCAACCGCTTCCTCCGGCCAAGGATTGTTCACCGGGCGATAAATGGTGATATAGTTTCCATTCCACAGGCAGTTTCCTTTGAAGGAGGGCATACCGCCGGCGCAGTGGATGGTCTCCAAATTGGAGCAGCCATAGAAGCTTTCCACCCCAAACAGCCGGAAGGTCGCGGGCAGGCTGATTGCCGTCAGGCCCAGGCAGTCCCGAAAGGCTCCCTTCTGAATTTCCTTCAGGGAATCGCCAAAGTCCACACCGGTGATCTTCTCGCAGCCCGCAAAAGCCTCCGGGGCCACGGTGGTAACGCCGCCGGTCAAAACCACGGTTTTGATTTTATCCTTATATTCTGCCCAGGAGGCACTCTCCGCCATGGGGCCGCTGCCGGAAATGGTCAGGGTACTGCCGCTCAGCTCCCAGGTAAGGCCGTCGCCGCAGGTTCCGCTGGTCCCCAGGGAGGAGGGCGCTTTCGTCTCTTCCGTGGCCTCCAGGGTTTCTTCTGTGGCCTGGGTCTCCTCTGCCAGGGCCATGGGGGACAGCGTCAGCAGCAGAAGCACCGATGCCAAAATACCCGCAAATCTGGATTTCTTCATATGTAATGTTCCCTTTCTTATTTCTTAATTCATGGTTCCTTCCGACCGGCGGAAGAGTTCCCCGATCCGTTCCCGAAGGGCCTCTGCCTCCGGCGTATCCGAAGTGCCGTATTCCTCAATCCACCGGGCGGACGCGGTCTGGGCAGCCTTCAGTGTCTCTAAATCAAAGCTCAGATCCGCCATGCGGAAGGCCGGAAGACCGGACTGCCGGGAGCCGAAGAAATCCCCGGGTCCCCGTAGCTTCAAATCCTCCTCAGCAATCCGGAAGCCATCGGTGGTTTTACACAGGGCCTTGAGCCGCTGGAGGGTTTCCGGGTTCCGGTTATGGGTGGTGAGAATGCAGAAGCTTTTCGCCTTGCCCCGGCCCACCCGGCCCCGAAGCTGGTGGAGCTGGCTCAGTCCAAACCGGTCCGCATCCTCAATGACCATCAGCGTAGCGTTTGGCACATCCACGCCTACCTCAATCACCGTGGTGGCAACCAGCACATCCGCCTCTCCCCGGGCGAAGGAAGCCATGGCTGCCTCCTTTTCTGCCCCCTTCATCTGTCCGTGGAGCAGGGAGATCCGCAGATCCGGAAATACTGTTTTCTGTAGGGTCTCCGCCCAGGCGGATGCGGCCTTAATCCCCAGCTCTTCGTTTTCCTCCACCGCCGGACAGACGATGAAGCATTGGTGACCCTCCGCCACCTGTTTTCGGATGAAGGCATTGATTCTGGGCCGATAGCTTTCCGTCACCAGGAAGGTGTCCACCCTTTCCCGTCCCGGAGGCAGCTCATCCAGAATCGACACATCCAGATCTCCGTACATCAGCAGCGCCAGGGTTCTGGGAATGGGTGTGGCGGACATCACCAGCAGATGGGGGGCCTCCCCTTTTTCGGATAGCCTGGAGCGCTGGGCCACACCAAACCGGTGCTGCTCATCCGCAATCACCAGTCCCAGATCTTGAAAGACTGTGCTGTCCGTCAGCAGCGCATGGGTTCCCACCGTCACCTGGGCCTCCCCGGAGGCGATTGCCTCCCGAACGAGGCGCTTTTGCTTTTGGCTCATGGAGCCGGTCAGCAGGGCTACGGAAATTCCCAGCGGCTGGAACAGCGCCTGCAGGGAAACAAAATGCTGCTCCGCCAGAATTTCCGTAGGAGCCATCAGGGCGGACTGCTTCCCATTTTTCGCGGCGCAGAAGGCCGCCGCTGCCGCTACCATGGTTTTTCCGCTGCCCACGTCTCCCTGAACCAGCCGATTCATGGGCACGCCCTTCCCAAAGTCCTCCAGGATTTCTCCAATGGCCCGGGTCTGGGCCCCCGTCAGGGGAAAGGGCAGGGCTTCATAGAAGTCTGTCAGGGAGCAGTTTTTAAAGGGACAGACCTTTTTTGCTCCCCGGACTGCCCGCATCATCGCCAGCCCCGCGGAAAACACGAAGAACTCTTCAAAGACCATCCGCTTTTTCGCCTGGGCCGCCTCCTCCATGGAGGCAGGCGCATGAATGGCTGCATATGCCTTCTGCGCCGGGAGCAGCCCATATTGTTCCCGCAGGCTCTCCGGAAGAATTTCTCTGGGAGGATCACAGATTGCCAGGGCCTGGGTCACCGCCTTGAGTACCATGGCGTTGCTCAGTCCCGCCGTCAGGGGATAGATCGGCAGCACCCGGCGGGTGGTCAGCCCGGGAGCATCCACCGGCTCAAAGACGGGATTTGTCATATTGTAGCCGATAAAGTCCCCGCTGACCGCTCCATAAAATATGTACTCCCGACCATAGACCAGATTGTCCGCCACATAGCGGTTATTAAAAAAGGTCAGGTTCAGCCGGGCCGTGTGGTCCGCCACCTGCACCTTGGTCAGGTCCAGCCCCTTTCGGATATGGCTGGTTCTGGGGGTATTCATCACCACTGCCTTGAAGCAGGCAGGCACATCCACTTCCAGCGTGTCAATGGTTCTGAGAACCGTCCGGTCCTCATACCCCCGGGGAAAGTGGCAGATCAGATCTCCCAGGGTCCGGATATTTAAATTTTCAAATTGCTTTGCCCTGGCTGCGCCGACTCCCTTCAGGATCGTTACCGGGTCGGAAAGCCTCGCCATCTTTTCACGCTCCCCTCTTTTCCCTGTATTATACCCAATCTTCCCATTCTTTGCAACGGAAAAATGCCAAAGAAAGTCGAGCCCTAATTAAATCCATCGCCGAAGGCGATACCTCAACTATTCACTATTCACTATTACTTCTTCACTATTTCATTTCCGGCGGAACATTCCGCCGGAAATGAAAAAACTCCCTCCGAAAAAGTCAGGAGGGAGATATTTTCAGAGAAATCAGGCCAGCTTATTCAGCTTCAGAGTCATGCTGCTCTTCTTGCGGGCAGCGTTGTTCTTGTGCAGAAGACCCTTGTTGACAGCCTGATCCACAGACTTGACAGCAGCCTTGTAAGCGGTCTCGGCGGCAGCCTTGTCACCGGCAACCAGAGCGGCGTCAAACTTCTTCAGGTCGGTCTTCAGCGCAGACTTGTTGGCCTTGTTCTTCTCATAAGCAATCTTGGAAGAAAGGACATCCTTTTTAGAGGACTTGATGTTGGGCATAGGTTCCACCTCCTTCTCTCATATTCCATACAGACACACATTATAGCGCTTCTGACCGCTAAAATCAAGTCTTTTTTTCTGTTTTTTTCTCTGCTTCTCCCGTCTCTTCAGAAAGCTTCCCTTTTCAAAACCTGCTGCCCGGCCTGTCCCGCCTATGCGTTGCCCCCCGACATATATTTTCAGCCCTTGTCAATAGGGAAATTTCTGACGAAAATTTTTCCCATGGCAAAATCCACAGCCCCGGAAAAGTACGAAATCCCCCGAAGCGGAGGCCTTCTTTTTATGTGAACCGTTTTTGCATATCCACAGCCGCCCTCAACTGTGGATAACTCCTGTGGAAAAACCTGTGGAGAATGTGGAAAACTTTGAGTTATCAACAGGTATTCTTCCTCTTTCCACAGCCCCGCCCGCCTGTGGAAAAAAGGAATGCCCGTTTGCATAATCTGCTGAAATGAACCAAAAAGATTATGTTACGTTCCCTTTTATGAAAAACAGGGCATTAACAAAGTCGGCCCAAAAAGTTTACAAATTGTAAAAAATCGATGTCAAAACTGTTTTCATTTTTCCCCTGCCCCCAAATTTTTTGTGAAAAACCGCCAAATTCCCTAATTTGCTCCTCTGTCTTCCCTTTCCCCTGTCCCAATCGCCCTTCGCTTTTGCCGGCTTCCCATTTTTATGGTATTATCTGTCACCTCCGGGGCATACTTCCTCATAAACGCACTCATTTCTGAAAGTAACACAGGAGGAACACCATGCAGGGAAAAGTAGAGATCTGCGGCGTGAACACATCCAGGCTCACCGTTCTATCCCCCGTGGAGATGGACATGCTGCTCCACAGAGCCAGAGAAGGAGATGAAAAAGCCCGGGAAAAGCTGATTGAAGGGAATCTGCGGCTGGTGCTGTCTGTCATCCAGCGCTTTGACAAGCGGGGAGAAAACCCGGACGACCTGTTTCAGGTGGGCT
>CAYRDE010000137.1:0-4995 GCA_964422935.1 uncultured Oscillospiraceae bacterium
CCGACCATGGGCCGTCTTCTTGCCCCAACGACCGCCGATGCACACCTTAGAGCCATCCACATACTCAATGGCATCGAACAGGCACTTGTTCCGGCAGCGTCCGCAGTTGTTGCAGACATTGGGATCAATGTGAATCTTCCCGTCTTCCACATGGGCAACCTTAATGGGGCAGTTCAGCTCCACCTGACACTTCTTACAGCCCCGGCACTTACTGTAGTCCACCATAGGCACTCTCTGACCGATGATACCCAGGTCGTTCAGGTCTGGCTTGACACAGTTGTTGGGGCAACCGCCTACGGCAATCTTGAACTTATGGGGCAGGGTGACGCCGTGATAGCCCACATAGAACTTCTCGTGGAGCTTCTCACTGAGGTCATAGGTGTCGATCAGACCATACTGGCAGGTGGTACCTTTGCAGGACACCACAGGCCGCACCAGGCTGCCGGTGCCGCCGGTGGACAGGCCGTGCTCTGCCAGGAAGTCGATGAGGGGCTGGATGTTATCATACTTCACGCCCTGGATTTCCAGGGTCAGACGGGTGGTCATGGTGACGGCGCTGGAGCCAAACTTCTCCGCGGCCTCGGCAATGACATGCTGCTCCTCAGCGGTGATCTTACCGTTGCGGGTGATAACACGGACGTTGAACACGTCGTTATAGCGCTTGTCCTGGAGGCAGCCCAGGCCCTTGACCCGCTTGATTTCCTCAGGAGGCAGCTTGCCGCCCTCAAAGCTTACCTTTACATTGTTCACAAACAAGCCTCCTTCCAAAGCCCGGGTATTGGTGTAGCCCATGGCCTTCAGGCGATTTTGCAGGAAATAGCCCCGCTTACCCCTGGCGCAGACCAGCAGCAGCTTCTCATCCTGATCAAGGCCCTCAATCGGTCCGGTGACCTTAGCCAGATCCACCCACCTGGCCCCGGGAATGGCGGGAGCGGGAGAGACATCGATGACCTTATAGCCCTTTGCCTTCCCTGCCAGATACTCGGCGGGGGTAAAGGACTCATACGCGCCGGACATCTTGTTTTCCAGGATGTAGCAGGCCTGGACAAAGGGATGGATGGCGGTGGAGAAGGGAGGCGCATAGGAGAAGTCGAAGGTATCGAAGTCCTCCACCTTGGCGTTCAGGCTGATGCCGGTAACGGCGATGTCCACCATCTTGTCTACAGCGCCGGCGCCTACGACCTGAATGCCCAGCAGCTTGTGCGTGGTCTGATCGGCAATAAGCTTGGTCAGGAAGGTATCCGCGCCGGGATAGTAATGGGCCTTGTCGTCGGTGACGCAGGTAACGGTGATCACATCAAAGCCGGCGGCCTTGGCCTGCTCCTCCGTCAAACCGGTACGGCCCGCGTTGATGCCCTCAGCCAGCTTTACAACACCGGTACCCAGGCAGCCGCCGTAGGGAGCGTCCTTACCGGTGAGGTTCTTGGCAAGCAGCCGACCGGTGATATTGGCAGTGGAGCCCATGGCAGACCACTGGCCCTTGCCGGTGAGTCGGTTATACACCATGGCGCAGTCGCCTACGGCGTACACATCCGCCAGGTTGGTTCTCTGATGATCGTCCACCACAATGGTGCCCTTGAACATCTCCACGCCGGAGTCCTTCAGGAAGTTTGTTGCGGGGCGGACGCCGATTGCCATAACCACCACGTCGCCCTCGAAGCTTCCCACGCCGGTACGGATGCCGGTGGCCTTCTCGGTGCCCAGGACCTCCTCCAGTCCCGCGCCGGTGACAATCCGGATGCCCTTAGATTGGAGCTTCCGCTTCAGGTATCCAGCCATTTCCGCGTCAAAAAGGTTGGGCATGATCTGAGAAGCCATGTCCACCACAGTGACCTTCAGGCCCTTGCTCAGCAGGTTTTCCGCGATCTCCAGGCCGATGAAGCCGCCACCTACTACCACAGCGCTGCGGCAGTGATTGTCATCCACATAAGCCCGCAGACCGATGGCATCGTCCGGGGTCCGCATGGTGAAAACGCCGGGCAGATTGGCACCGGGAACGGGGGGGACAAAGGGAGCCGCGCCGGTGGCAATGACCAGCTTGTCGTAGGACACCACCTGACCATCCGCAAAGGTGACGGTCTTTCCGGAAGCATCTACGGACACGGCCTCCATGTCGGTCTTCACCTCCACACCGGTAAGGCCGGTATACTTTGCGGGGGTGTTGACAATCAGCTCGTCCCGGGTTTCAATGGCGCCGCCTACATAGTAAGGCAGGCCGCAGCCGGCATAGGAGATGTCCTTGCTCTTGGTATAGACGGTAACTTCCGCCTGACGGTTCTGCCGTTTTAGCTTGGCAGCCGTCTTCGTTCCGGCGGCTACGCCGCCAATGACAATGATCCGCATAGTGTATTCTCCTTTGTTTGTTGAAGTAATGGTTTCAAAGCGATTGATTCAAATATGCAGAATAATTCCCTGAATAAACCTCATTATAGAGTACAATATATCAAAAGTCAACTGGCATATTTCTGTTTTTTTGTAGCTTCTGATAACTTTTCCTGAGGAATCCACCTCTGGAAACCCTTACACCGATTCCCAGAAAACCGTCAGGGCATTGCCATAGAGGATTTTCTGCCGCTGCTCCCGGCTCAGTATCGGATGCTCGGAAATACAGCGGATCAGGTCCTCATACCGGTGGCTGCACAATGTGGAGGGCAGGTCGCTGCCAAACAGCAGCCGGTCGGCCCCTGCCAGCTCCGCCGCCTCCCGGATATACTGCCGGGTCACCGGATAGGGAGGGGCATCCGGGCGAAGGTTGCTGCTGAGGGCCGCCATGTCAAACCAGACGTTGGGAAGGCAAAGGGTCTCCATACTTTCCCGCCACAGGGTATGCTGCTCCTGCTTCGGGGCCAGCACATGGCACACCACAAATTTCATGGTGCTGTGCCGCCTGATGACGGCTTTCAGGGCCTCCACCTGGGCGCTTTGGCTGTCCAGCTTTCCGATATCCACCACACAGATAAGGCCATGGTCGTCAGCATAGGCAAATTCCCGTTCAAGAATATCCCCATCCAAAGGCAGGACACCGTGGTTTGCCATGAGGCCGGAGCCGGTACTGAGCTCATGCTTGACCACCCGAAAGCCCAAATCCTCGAACAGGCGCTTCACAATGGCATCCCGCTTCCCGCTGAAAGGGTCATAGGCTGCCGCCGCCAGGAACCGATCCGGGTAGCACTGCTGGGCCTCCCAGCTGTACAGGTTCTGAAAGCCCATAAAGTTCCCCTGGAGCAACACTGCCCGCTCCACCTGAAATTCGTCCATAAGTGAGAGAGCGGCTTCCGGGGTAACCTGGTTTTCCCCCAGGAAGGGCGGAATCAGCGAATAGACGGTGCCGTCCGCAGTTTCTCCCCGACCGCCTCCCGCCGGACGCATCTCCCCGCCGGAGGTAGTCCCAGCAATGCACTGGACAAGATGAATGTGAGAATCGATAATTTTCATAGGATGATGCTCCTTTGGTACGGGTTAAACCCTCTCAGTCAGCCTTCGGCTGCCAGCTCCCCCAAAGGGGGAGCCAAGTGAGTGGTCGAATTATTGTACGAGTCCTAAATTCAGAGAACACCCTTGCCTCTCCCTTTGGGAGAGGTGCCCCAGTGCGCACACTGGGGCGGAGAGGGCCTATGTACCCCATTATACGCCCATCCCCCACAAAACACAAGGGAAAAGCCCATCCCGAATCCGGGATGGGCTAAAATTGCGTTTACAGAACGTGAACGTTTTCCCTCTGGAAGTCCACCCAGGCAGTGTCTCCCACCTGGTAGATTTTCTTGTTCTTCGGGTTAAAGTCCGTAATCTTCACCAGGGTATCTCCAACCATCACATGATAGTTCTGGTAGGAGCCCATAAAGCAGGAGAGGATCACCTGACAGGGCAGCACGCCCTTGTCCGCCAGCTGGGCAGATTCGGGGCGAAGCACCAGGGTGCATTCCTTCCCCTCCGGCAGTTCAGAAACCCCAACCACCGGCACAGGAACCTGATTCACAGTGACAATCCCTTCATCACCCTTCTTTCCGGTGAGTGTTCCCCGGAGGAAATTGGCTTCTCCGATGAAGTCCGCCACAAACTCACTGGCTGGGTGATAGTAGATCTCCTGAGGCGTCCCGATCTGGGCCACCACACCCTTTTCCATAATGATGATCTGGTCGGACAGGGCCATGGCCTCGGACTGGTCGTGGGTCACATAGATAGCGGTGATCCCCGCCTCCTGCTGAATCCGGCGAATCTCCGTCCGCATGGATACCCGGAGCTTGGCGTCCAGGTTGGAAAGAGGCTCATCAAAGAGGAGGACACCCGGCTCCAGCACCAGGGCACGGGCCAGGGCTACCCGCTGCTGCTGACCGCCGGAGAGCTGGTTGGTCATGCGCTCCTCCATGCCCTCCAGGCCCACCAGCTTCAGGATGCTGGTCACCTTTTCCCGGATGGTGGCCTTGTCCAGCTTCCGCAGCTTTAAGCCATAGGCCACGTTGTCGAAAATGTTGTAGTGGGGCAGCAGGGCGTAGCTCTGGAAGACCATGGCCGTGTCCCGCTTGTTGGGGGTCAGGGCGTTGATGGGCTGACCGCCCAGGTAGATTTCGCCCTCGTCCGGGCTCTCAAACCCGGCGATCATCCGCAGAGTGGTGGTCTTGCCGCAGCCGGAGGGGCCGAGCAGGGTGACGAAGGAGCCGGGAGCGATGTCCAGGTTGGCGTCCTTCACGGCGTAGAAGTCCTTGCCGGTTTTGGGATCCTTGTAGATTTTGGAAATATGTTCCAGGCGAACGCCCTTTTTTTCTTTACTCATGTTACTTACCCTCCTTGATTTTCCGGCTGGTTCCGAAATACTTGATAAACAGATTCATCAGCAGCACCGAACCGTAGGTAATGCAGATCAGGATGGTGGCGAAGGCGCAGGCGATGCCGTAGGAGCCCTTCTCCGCGAATTCGTTGATCTGCACGGTGATGAGCAGGAACTGGGGCGTCACCAGCAGGATCACGGCGGAGATGGCGGTGATGCTGCGGACAAAG
>CAYRDE010000138.1:0-4922 GCA_964422935.1 uncultured Oscillospiraceae bacterium
CCCGGGTGGCTACGGGAAAGACCGTGTATATTCTGGACGAGCCTACCACCGGCCTCCACGCCGCCGATGTGCACAAGCTCATTGAGGTATTGCAGCGGCTGGTGGACGCGGGAAATACGGTGATTGTGATTGAGCATAACCTGGATGTGATCAAAACAGCGGACTATCTCATCGACCTGGGGCCGGAGGGCGGAGACGCCGGCGGCGAGGTGGTTGCCACCGGCACCCCGGAGGAGGTGGCTCAGGTGAAGGAAAGCTTCACGGGCCAGTATTTAAAGCCCTACCTGGAGTAAACGTATGAAAAGACACATCCTGCTATTATTGCTGGTAGCCCTGCTTCTGACCGGCTGCCAAAGATCAGAGCCGGTTTCCACGGAGACGGTTCCCACAACGGTGGAAACCACCGTGCCTTCGGAAACAAAGACGGAGGTGCCGGACTTTTCCTTCAATGACCTGAAGCAGTGGGAATTCCTCTTTTCCAGCGGTGCGGGCAGCTGGGGCACCTGGCTTTATTTTGGGGAGGACGGAAGCTTCTCCGGAATATTCGAGGATCACGACAACGAGACGGGGGAGGGGTACGCCAACGGCATTCATTACTGGTGCGAATTTACGGGAACCCTCAGCCAGCCCCAGTGGCTCAGTCCTTACGCCTGCGCCCTCACCGTGGAGACCCTGGAATTTGAGGCGGAGCCGGGGACAGTGGCGTTTCGGAATCAGATAAAGTATGTGGCGGACGAGCCACGGGGCCTTTCCCTGGGAGACCAGTGCATTCTCTATCTTCCCGGCGCACCTACAGAAGGCATGTCGGAGGATTTCCTGTATTGGATTCGGGTTTTGAACCCCCAACCTCCTGCGGATGGGGAGGTGAAAACCTACGCCCTGGAGAACGCAACCCAGGAGATCGGCTTTTTCGGTACCAACTTCTACGAGGAAGAGAAACAGTTCCTGAAAGAGACGGAAGACAGGGCCTCCGCTTTGGAGGAACAGCTCCAAAATGACGGAACCCTGACCCAGGGGGACATGAATCGTCTGGCAGCAGAGCTTTACCAGGTTTGGGACGATGAGCTGAACCGGCTGTGGCGGTTCCTGAAGAAGACCCTGGAGGAGGATACCATGGCTGCTCTGACAGGTGAGCAGCTCCAATGGATTTCCGACAAGGAAGCGGCCATTGCCGCTGCCGGGGCAGAGGCAGCGGGGGGAAGCTTACAGCCCCTGCTGGAAAATAACAAGGCAGCGGAGCTGACCCGGGAGCGGGTCTATTACCTGGTTGAGAACTTCCTGCCATAAAGAAAAACCCGGCCTGAAATACAGACCGGGTCAGGTAAGCTATAAATCTTTTTCGTAGACGCTGAGGGGCAGGCACTGGGACAGCTCCATAAGGGCCATGTCCCGTCCGCCGGACAGGAGAATGCCGGGGGTGCGGACCCGGTTTTCCGGGGGCCTTTGGAGCTTTATGGTCATGGTTACCCGGGTGCCGCCGGTCTCCGGCTGGTCAACCAGCAGGGTGCCCCCATGGGCCAGGGCGGCACTGCGGATAATCTCCATCCCCAGACCGATGCCCATACGGCTGTCCTCCGGGCCGGGCTGGCGCAGATACCGGCGGAACAGATTCCCCATTATGCCGCTGTCAATGCCGGGACCGTTGTCCTGGAGGGTCAGACGGAGAGAGTTGCCGTGGCGGGTCAGACGGGCCTGAATTTCACAGCCCACGCTCTGAAATTTCAGAGCGTTGGACAGAATATTCAGCACGGCCCGCTCCATCTGCCGGGCGTCGATCATGCCGTAAATGGTTTGATTCAGGCCGGTGTAGTGGAGGCAGGCCCCTGCGGATTCCAGAAGGGAAGCGGCCTTTCGGAAGATTTCCTCGAAGATCATGGGGATGTCCCGGTATTCCGGCTGGAACAGAACCGTCGGCATACCCGCATCGGACATATTGCCCAGGGTTCGCTCCATCTGGTACAGCCCCCGGCTGAGCCGGGCCATTTGCTGCCGGACCGTGTCATCCTGGGGAAGGGAATCGGGGAGCAGGGTGTCCGTAATGGCAATAAGATTGCTCAGGGGCTGACGAAGGTCCCGGGCAGCCAGAGCCAGGGCACGAAGGGCTTCCTCCTCCGTATCCGGGTCCAGCTGGAATACCTGGATATCGGAAAGAACCGTGACGGATGCGTCCACGCTCTGCCCATTCAGGTTCAGACGGAGGGACAGACAGCCGCCGGAAAAGTCCCGATATTCTTCCAACCCGGTGCCCAGCAGGGGAGAAACCTCCATGCCGGGTGTGAGATCATAGTGACGGGCGGCCTGATTCACCGCCTGGAGGACGCCGTCCTTGACACAAAATGCCGGGCCTGCCACAAGCTCCAGCATTTCATAGCGGTCCGATTCTGCTTCCATTGGATTCCCTCCTTCTTTACGGCTAGCATGTGCAAAATCCAAAGAAAGCTCTCTGGACAATTTTGGTATCCTCGTCCCTGTTCGACAGAATTCGACAAATTTCGACAGGACTCCTTTATTTTAACGGCAAACCAAGGAAAATGCAAGAACTGAAATAAGAAATTGTTTCCCGTGAATGCCCGGCGTTCACAGGAAACCTTGAGGTGATGGTATGGCTACGGAGGAAACCCATAAGGGACACAGGCAGCGGCTGAAACAGCGCTACCTGGAAAACGGCCTGGACAATTTTACGGACATTCAGGTATTGGAGCTGCTGCTGTTTTATGCCATTCCCCGGCAGGACACCAACCCCATTGCCCACGCGCTGCTGGATTCTTTCGGAACCCTTTCCCAGGTGTTCGAAGCCAGCCCCCAGGAGCTGAAAAAGGTGAAGGGGGTCAGCGACCACGCGGCAACGCTGCTGAGCCTGGTGAAAGATGTGGGGCGGTATTATCAGGTGGACACGGTTCAGCGAAACCGGTTCCTTACCTCATTAGATGCCTGCGGGGAATATTTGGTGCCCTATTTTTTCGGCAGGAGCCTGGAAACGGTGTTCCTGCTGTGCCTGGACGCCAAATGCAAGGTGATCTGCTGCAAGGAACTGGGCGAGGGGAGCGTCAACTCTGCCAGCATTTCCGTCCGAAAGATCGTGGAGACGGCGCTGAACACCAACGCTACCACGGTGGTGCTGGCCCATAACCATCCCAGTGGTATGGCCCTGCCCTCGGGAGAGGATATTCAGACCACCAAACGGGTGGCGGCGGCTCTGGCAGCGGTGGAGATTCAGCTGGCGGACCACATTGTGGTGGCGGATGGGGACTATGTGTCCATGGCCCAGTCCGGCTTCCGGTTCCAGGAATATCTGCCGGAATGAAAGGAGAAAACATGGGAAATACAGAGCGGAAACGCCCCTTCACCGGGGATATGCTGGGGGATCTGTCCCAGAGCCGAACCTTTTTGATGGGCACTGCCATCCTGGCAATTGTGCTGTTCCATGTCCGTGCCCATTCCATCTGCCCAGAGGGGGCTTTGGCGGAAACCCTTAATGATATCGTGGGCATGGGATACGGAGGAAGCGACGTGTTTTTCTTCCTGTCCGGCTTCGGCATCGCCTGGTCCCTGAAGCGGGACAGAAACTACGGGCGATATCTGGGGCGGCGGGCAAGAAAGCTGTTTCCCGCCTATTACCCCTTCATCCTGGTGTACATCGGGGTCGTGGCGGCGATTCGGGGCATTACCTGCAAGGAGGCCCTGGGTAATCTGACCTTCGTGGGCTTCTGGTTCCAATGGGGCAATCAGTTCAACTGGTACATCCAGTCGGCAATGCTCTTCTACCTGCTTGCCCCCGGGGCGGATTGGGTCATGGACCGCTGGAAGGGCTGGCGTGCCTGGGCTATACTGGGCGGCGGGGCGCTGGTCTTGCAGGGGCTGTTCTTTGGGGACTACCAGATGATTGCCATTACCCGGGTGCCGGTGTTTCTGCTGGGCATGTTCCTGGGAAAGCTGGAAAGGGGGAGCATCTCCTGGACCAGGGGACGGCTGGCGGGGCTGACGGCAGTGTTTCTTGGGGGGCTGGTATTCTGGCGGGTGAGCCTGAGATACCTCACCTGGGGCAACGGCCTTTACTGGTATCCCTTCCTGGTGCTAGCCACCACCGGTTGCTTGCTGGCGGCGGGAGCGCGGCCTTGGTGGCTCCGGTTTTCCTGGCTGAAAAGAATCGACGATCTGATTTCCCTGTGCGGAAAATGCTCCTATGAAATCTATCTCATACACCTGCTGTTCTTTGAAACCATCCTGGCAAACCGGGAGGGAAACCTGTACTGGCTCATTATGGCGGTGATCTTCACGGCCCTGGGCATTGGGTATCACTACGCGGTGGACTATGTAGTCGGAAAGTGTAAAAAATAAGGAGAAGCCTATGGACCAATTTAAACTGGTTTCGGAATACAAGCCCTCGGGAGATCAGCCGGAGGCAATCGCCGGCCTGGTGAACGGCGTCAACTGGGGACTGCGGGAGCAGACGCTGCTGGGCGTTACCGGCTCCGGCAAGACCTTTACCATGGCCTCGGTCATTGAAAAACTGAACCGGCCCACTTTGGTGCTGGCCCACAACAAGACATTGGCGGCCCAGCTTTGCAGTGAGTTCCGGGAGTTCTTCCCCCATAACGCGGTGGAGTATTTTGTGTCCTACTACGATTACTACCAGCCGGAGGCCTATATCGCCCACACGGATACCTATATTGAAAAGGACGCCTCCGTCAATGAGGAGATCGATCGTCTGCGCCACAGCGCCACCTCGGCGTTGTTTGAGCGGCGGGATGTGATTGTGGTGTCCTCTGTCAGCTGCCTGTATGGTCTGGGCGACCCCATCGACTATAAGAGCATGGTCATTTCCCTACGGGTGGGGCAGGAATATCCTTTGGACGACGTGCTGCGGAAGCTCACGGAGATCCGCTATGAGCGAAACGACCTGGATTTCTCCCGGAATAAGT
>CAYRDE010000139.1:0-4905 GCA_964422935.1 uncultured Oscillospiraceae bacterium
CGCAGAATGGGCACGATAGCCAGCTTCTTGCCTGCCAGCATCTTGCAGTGGGCCGTGGCAATGGGGGTCTCCACATCCACGTCCTCGGTGGGCAGGTTCCGAGTGGCTTCATAGCACATGAGGCCTGCGATTTCGCCGACCAGCTCCCGGAATTCCTTGACGGAGGTATCCTTATTGCGGAGGATCGCCAGCTTGTGGTGTACCAGAGGGTGGTCTATTACATGTACGTTTGCCATTGTGTAAATCTCCTTTTTCTAATTTCTAATTACGTTATAAAAGTCAGGCATCCGCCTGAGGGATATCGTTATTCGTCCTTGGCGCTTTTCAGCTTTTGCAGTCCCACAACGATTACCACGGCGCCCAGGATCAGGAAGATCAGCTTCCCGCCTAAGAGACCGGAGATCAGAAAGAACGCGCCTCCCGCAATGTACATCAGGGCAGCTGTTTTGGCGTTGTTCATGGTGTTGTCCTCCTGTATGTTATTGGTTCCGGGCTTCCCGCTCTGCCCGTTCCCGCTCCGCCTGACTCAGACGAAGGTAGTTGGGGGTCAGGGCATTGCCGTCGCCCGGGATACCGGCGGCGATTTGCTTCGCGGCGACCAGAGCCACACCCACGGCACGCTGGTGGAGACGATGCTCCGGGGGCAGCACCAGGTTGGGAATCTCGCCGGACAGAGTCTTGTAGGTCAGAGGCGCGCCGTCCCCCACCAGGAAAATGGGACCCTCCCGATTCCATAAGTCCTTTTTCAGCTCCTCCAGGGAAATGGCCCGATCCTCCCGAACCCGCTCCATGAGGCCCTTACGTTCATAAAACAGGGCGTTATATACCTGGCTTCGCCGTGCGTCCATGCAGGGGCACACGAAGCCCTCCCAGATGCCCAGGGTTTCCGCCATGGCTTCCAGGGTAGAGACGCCATAGCAGGGAAGCTCCCTGCCCCAGGCGAAGCCCTTAGCGGCGGCAACGCCAATCCGGACGCCGGTAAAGGAACCAGGACCGGCGGCAACCGCCACGGCGGTTACATCGTTAACCCCTTTGCCGCACTGCTTCAGCAGGTCCTCTGCCATGACCAGAAGGGTCTGGCTGTGGGTCATACCCGTGTTCTGATAGCTCTCCCCCAGCAGATGGGTTTCATCCAGTAAGGCCACAGAAGCGGCTTTGGCGCTGGTTTCAAAGGCTAAGATCAGCAAGGCAGTCCCCTCCCTCCAGGGTGATGCGCCGGGTATTTTCTCCCAGCTTTTCGATGGTAACGGTGATGGCGTCTTCCATGGCGTCTGCTACGTTTTCGCTCCATTCTACGGCACAGATGCCCATCCGGTCCAGATAGTCCTCCCAGCCGATATCCCACAGCTCGTCGCTGGAGCGAAGACGGTACATATCAAAATGGAACAGAGGCAACCGTCCCCCCAAGTATTCGTTGACAATGGTATAGGTGGGGCTGGTAACCAGCTCCCGGCAGCCCAGTCCCCGGGCAAGACCCCGGGTAAGGGCGGTCTTGCCCGCCCCCAGGTCGCCCCGGTAGGCGAGAATGGTTCCCGCAGGTAAAACCCTCCCCAGTGCCTCCCCGATTTTCTCGGTTTCGGCGGGAGAATGGGTGGTATAGGTCATAATCATAGCCTTCTTATTGCGCATTCTTCAGTCTTTCCGCCTGGTCGGCGGTAGCCAGGGCGTTGATAATCTCGTCCAGATCTCCGTCCATGATGGAATCGATGCGGTACAGCGTCAGATTCACCCGGTGATCCGTGACCCGGCCCTGGGGGAAATTGTAGGTGCGGATGCGCTCATTGCGCATACCGGTGCCAACCTGGCTCCGGCGCATACCGATGACCTCGCTGTCCCGCTTTTCCTGCTCGATCTCATAGAGCTTGCTTGCCAGCATCCGCATACATTTTTCCCGGTTCTGGACCTGACTCCGTTCCTCCTGACAGGCAGCTACCAGACCTGTAGGCTTGTGAATCAGCCGGACGGCAGAGGAAGTCTTATTGATGTGCTGACCTCCGGCGCCGCTGGAGCGGTAGACCTGCATTTCGATGTCGGCAGGGTTGATCTGGACATCCACCGCTTCCATTTCCGGCAGCACGGCAACCGTGGCAGTGGAGGTGTGGACCCGACCGCCGGATTCGGTTTCCGGTACCCGCTGGACCCGGTGGACGCCGGACTCATATTTCATCCGGGAGTAGGCTCCCCGTCCGTTGATGACGAAGTCCGCTTCCTTGACCCCGCCCAGTTCTGTTTCGTTGTAGTTCATTAGCTCCACGGTCCAGCCCATTTTGGCGGCGTACATAGTGTACATCCGGAACAGACTGTGGGCAAACAGAGCGCTTTCCTCGCCGCCCACACCGCCCCGGATCTCCACAATCACGTTTTTCTCGTCATTGGGGTCCTTTGGCAGCAGCAGAATTTGAAGCTGCTCGTAAAGTTCCGCCTTTTGAGCCTTGGCGGTAGCGTAGGTTTCCTGGCACAGCTCCTTCATTTCCGGATCAGCCATCAGCTCCTGGGCCTCCTCCATGTCGCTTTCCGCCTGACGGTAGCGCTGGTAGGCATCTACAATGGGTTCCAGATCACTCTTTTCCCGAAGGAGCTTCGCCGCCTTCTTGGGATCGGCGTAGAAATCCGGCTGCTCTGACCGGGCGCACAGCTCCTCGTATTTGTCGCAAATGGATTTTAGCTTCTCCAGCATTCCCTGTTCTCCGTTTTCCAGTCCTTCGACTTTTTTCCAGTTATAGTTTGACGCTTCCCGGGAAAGTTATATGCGAACGAACACATTGAGAATACAGCTTGCGGTGTCCGTCAATCCTTCCGTACGTTCCAGCCGCTCCGCGCCGGCTTTGCTCACCCGGAATACATGGGGCGTCATGGAAAACAGGTTTTTCACCTGCTGCCCTTCCACCGTAAAAGTGAAGCGAATGGGGATGGATTTCACCCGCTGAAAGCCGGGAAGCTCCGGCATACTGTCCTTTTCCTTCAGGTCCAGGTGATCGTAGATAATGCTCTTCAGGCCCAGCAAATGATCCTGAGCAGCCAAAACCTGGAAGTAATACCCACCCGGTTTCAAGACCCGCCGGAATTCCTCCGGCAATGTCAGGGCAAACAGGCTGGTGAGCAGCGTCACGCTTTCATCCGCCACCGGGATATGGGCGGCGGTGGCACAGAGCCACAGAGCGTTTTTGTATTTTCCGGCGGCACAGCGGACGGCTTCCTTGGAAATGTCCAGGCCGGTGAGATTCATGCCCAGGACCTGGCTGAGCCGGGAGGCATAATATCCTTCCCCGCAGCCCACGTCCAGCAGCTCTCCGGACAGGGAAAGAGGCCGTGCCGCCTCCAGAAGGGCCTCCACAATGGGGGCATAGAATCCCCCTTCCAAAAATTCCCGGCGGGAAAGGACCTGCTCCCGGGTATCTCCGGGATGCAGGGAATGCTTTTTATCCACCGTCAGCAGATTCACATAGCCCTGCCTGGCCACATCAAAACGGTGACCCCGGCTGCAGACGAAGCTTCCCGCTTCCCGATTCAGTTGTTCACCGCAAAGGGGACAGCATACCTTCATCTCACAACCCTCCACCTTATAGTATAACCTATTTTCCCGGATTCGTCAAACAGAAAGATGCGGCTTTCCGAAAAAGCCGCCGGTATCAAAGGAAGTGTTCGTCATGCGCCGAATTCTCGCGATTCTATGCTGCCTCCCCCTGCTGGCTCTTCCTGTCCGGGGAGCGGAGGAAACCAAATATGTGGCTCTGACCTTTGACGACGGGCCTTCCGGGAGGTTTACCCGGCAGCTGCTGGACGGCCTTTATGACCGGGGGGTAAAGGCAACCTTCATGCTGTGCGGCTACCGGATCAAAATCTATCCGGAGATCACCCAGAGAATCCTGGAGGAGGGCCATGAGATTGGCTACCATGGCTATTCCCATAAGAACATGAAGGAGCTGAGCCGCCGGACCATTGCCTCGGAGATTATGGATACCGACGCACTGCTGCCGGAGGGCTGCCATCCCCGGTTTCTGCGGCCTCCCGGGGGAGCCAGCTCGGACGCGGTGCAGCAGGTTGCCACAGCCCGGGGACTGTCCATTCTGGGCTGGTCGGTGGACCCACGGGACTGGGCCACCGAGGATGTTTCCGCGATTAAAAAGGCCGTGCTGGAAAACGTCTCCGATGGAGACATTGTGCTGCTTCACGACATGTCCACCAGCTCTGTGGAGGCGGCTTTGGCGATTATCGACGTTTTACAGGAGCGGAATTTTGAGATTGTCACGGTATCTCAGCTGGCCCAATTGCGCAGGGAGACACTGCGTGTGGGAGAGACTTACTACAAATTCCCGCCGAAAAAGACCGGCGAGGAGAAATAAAGACTGCCGCCGGGGAGATCATTGTGTTCCCCGGCGGCTTTGCCCGGTTGTTGACTTATCTTATGTGGGCTGTTAGAATAAGAATAGAATATGTCAGGCAGGTGAGAATATGGAAGGAAATGGCTTGGGCAGGCGCATCAACAAGGTTAGAAAAGACCGGGGCCTTACAGCAGAGAAGCTCTCAGAAAAGTGCAGCATCAACGCCACCTATCTCCGGCAGATTGAGGGTGGGGTAAAGATTCCCAGCCTTCCTGTGTTTGTGAGTATCTGCAATGCACTGCGTATTTCTCCGGACTACCTGCTTCGGGAAACCCTGACAGACAACGAGATCAGTGAAATTCAGGAGCTGACGCGGCTTTGGAAAACCGCGTCTCCCAGCCAGCAGGAGATTGCCACTGCCATGATCCGGGCAGTATTGGAGCGTAAGGAAGCGTAAAGCAGGAGAAAGCCGACAAAAAGGACTTGAAATTTCCAACCCTGTCTGCTATAATAAGTCCAGTCATCCATGCAGGGTTCGTATATCGGTAATACAACGGCTTCCCAAGCCGTGAAGGCGGGTTCG
>CAYRDE010000140.1:0-4900 GCA_964422935.1 uncultured Oscillospiraceae bacterium
CCGTGGATTCTTCTGCCCATGTTCTTCAGGAGGGATACCGTTCTGCCCAGCTCCAGCCCTACCGTGCCGCCGCCCGTGCAGAAAAGCAGCTTGAGAAAGCCAATCTCCACGCTCTGCAAAAGAAAGCGGAGGTAGAACACCCCACCAGCAACCCTCTTTCCCGGTGGCGTCAGAAGCAGGCCATCAAGCGCCAGTATGCTGCCCAGAAAGCCGGACGCAGTACCGTGGAGGGCAGCGCCAGGGCTGCAAAGGAAGCTGCCAAAAAGTCGGAACAGGCGGCAACCTTCGTGGCGCGGCACCGAAAAGGATTTGCCGCCGTCCTCGGTATTCTGCTGATTCTGGCATTCCTCCTGAATGCCGTGTCCTCCTGCTCCATGATGGTGGAGGGCATCGGCGCAGGAATCGCTGCCGGCAGCTATGCCGCCGCTGACGATGATATTGTGGGTGCGGAAGCAGCCTACTGCGCTATGGAGCAGGCATTGCAGCGGCAGCTTGACCGGTACGAACAAACCCATGACTACGACGAATACCACTATGAGCTGGACGATATCGGGCATGACCCCTATGTGCTGACGGCGATTCTGTCCGCCATGCACCCCGGCGAGTGGACCTTGCAGGAAGTTATGGGAACGCTGGAAATGCTGTTTGAAAAGCAGTACATCCTCACGGAAACCGTGGAGAGCGAAACCCGCTACCGGACGGAAACCGTCACCGGGGAACGCCATGCCCGTGATCCCGTCACCGGGGCCTATCTGTATGACCAGTGGGGCGACCCCATTATGGAGGAATACGAGTATGAAACCCAGGTCCCTTACACCTACCGAAAATGCACAGTCAAGCTGGAAAACTTTGATCTCAGCCATGTCCCCGTGTATGTGATGGACGAGGAAACCCTGGGGCGTTACGCCATCTATATGGCGACTCTGGGCAACCGCCCTGACCTGTTCCCGGATTCTGACTACATCCGGCAGATGCTGATTGAGGGTTACACCAAGTATGACCTTCCACCGGAGGCTCTGGAAAACACCCGATTCGCCGCCATGATAAAGGAAGCGGAGAAGTACCTTGGCTACCCCTATGTCTGGGGCGGCAGCAGTCCCAGCACTTCCTTTGACTGCTCTGGCTTCGTATGCTGGGTTCTCAATCACAGCGGCTGGCGTGTCGGACGGACCAGCGCTCAGGGGCTTTACAACCTCTGCACCCCGGTTTCCCGCAGCAACGCCCGTCCCGGTGATCTGGTGTTCTTCAAGGGCACCTACAAGACAAATGGTGTTTCCCATGTGGGCATTTATGTGGGCGAAAACCGGATGATTCACTGCGGAAATCCCATTTCTTACTCAAATATCAACACCCAATACTGGCAGTCCCATTTCTTCACATTTGGGCGTCTGCCCTGATAAGGAGCGTGATTTTATGAATCCCAAACTACAAAAGCTCCGTGCCGAGCTGGAAAAGAACACGGAGAAAATCAGCAAGCTCCAGTCCCGAAACGCAGAGCTGAAAAAGCAGATTCAGGAGCTGGAGAACATCGACATCATCGGCATGGTTCGGGAGTGCGGTCTGTCCCCGGAAGCTCTGTCCGGCCTGCTGGCAAAAATCCAGGCTTCCCCCAAAGCTGCCGATACCAAGGAAAAGGAGGATGCTCCCATTGAGGCTTAATCGCCGCTTTTTCACTCTGTTGGCGGTGCTGATGCTGTGTATGTCCTTTCTGACCATCACGGCATCCGCCGAAGCCAATCCCCCCAAGGACGATGTAATCATCTACACCGCCGAACCCACGGAACCCAAACCTACGGAAGCTGCACCCAAGCCCACCACGCCCAAGCCCACCACGCCGCAGGAAACGGAGCCGCCTGCAACGACGGCACCGACCACACCTACCACAGTGACACCGGTGGAACCATTCACGGAGGGAAATGCCATTGCGAAAGATCTCCAGTTCCATGCGGACACCAACAAGCAGTTCATCACCATCGAAACCCGCAGTGGAGAGATTTTTTACATCATCATCGACTACGATGCCCCGGTGGATGAAAAGAACGAGCAGTTCAGCACCTATTTCCTGAACAAAGTGGATGACGCTGATTTGCAGGCACTGCTGGAGGACGGCAATAAGGTGGAAGTCTGCGGCTGCATTGACAGGTGTTATGCCGGTCATGTGAATACCACCTGCCCGATCTGCGCCAAAAACATGACCGAGTGCGTGGGCAGAGAGCCGGAACCCTCTGAGGAACCCACCGTTCCTCCCACAGAGCCGGAGAAGGAGCCGGAAAAGACATCCAGTTCCGGCGCTGTTCTGGCTGTGCTGCTGATGATTGTCATGGTTGGCGTCATGGGCTGGTACTTCCTGAAGAACAAGATGCCCAATCCCAAAACCAAGGGCGACACCGATCTGGATGACTACGACTACGGCATGGACGAGGATGACGAGGACTATGCCGACTTTGAACCCTACGAAGAAAAGGAGGAAGCAGAATCCAAATGAGTTACTTTACCACCGGGAAATCCCGGCGCTATGAAAAGCTGATGACACAGAAGCCCCATCCCATGCGGGAGGACAGAAAACCTGTCCTCCCCAAAGATCACCTTTGCTTTGGCTGTAAACGCTACGGCGAAGGCTGCGTACATCCCTGCCACCGTGAGGTGCGCAGGGGTGCTTCCTTGGAGGTGATGGTATGCAGCTTGTGATTGCCGAAAAGCCCTCTGTGGCACAGAGTTTAGCCAATATTCTGGGTGTTTCAACCCGTCATGACGGCTATATGGAAGGAAAAAAGTATATTGTATCGTGGTGTTTTGGCCATCTGGCAGGTCTTGCTGATGCCGATGTGTACGACACCCGCTACGCCAAGTGGAGGATGGAGGATTTGCCAATTATTCCCAGCCCCTTCCAGTTCCGCATTGCCGAGGGAAAGCAGAATCAGTTTGATGTCCTCCAAAAGCTGATGCGCCGGGAGGATGTGACCGAGGTTATCAACGCCTGCGATGCTGGACGGGAGGGTGAGCTGATCTTCCGCACGGTGTACTATCTGGCTGACTGCCAGAAGCCTATGAAACGACTTTGGATTTCCTCTATGGAGGATGATGCCATTCGCAAGGGCTTTGACAACCTCCGTCCCGGCTCCGATTTTGATGGGCTGTACGAAAGCGCCCTCTGCCGTGCCGAAGCGGACTGGCTGGTGGGCATCAACGCCACCCGCTATTTTTCGCTGCTGTATGGCACGAAACTGAATGTGGGCAGGGTCATGTCTCCCACGCTGTCCCTGCTGGTGCAGCGGGAATCGGAAATATCCGCTTTCGTTCCGGAAGATTTCTTCACCGTGAATCTGGACTTCCCGGATTTCACCGTTTCCAGCAAGAAATTCTCAGATAAAACGGAAGCCCAGCAGCTTGCGAAGAAATGCCAGAACCAGAATGCTGTGGTTTCCGACATTCGCCACAGCGATAAGGAGGAAAAAGCCCCTGCACTCTATGACCTGACTACCCTGCAGCGGGATGCCAACCGGCTTTTGGGGTATACCGCCCAGCAGACCCTGGACTATCTGCAAGCGCTCTATGAAAAGAAGCTGTGTACCTATCCCCGGACGGACAGCCGCTATCTGACCGACGATATGCTTGGAAGTGTCCCGGCAATCGTTCTGTGCGCTGCCGGAATCTGCGCACTGGATGCCCCCAGCGATATTCTGGCTCAGCAGGTGTGCAACTCCAAAAAGGTATCCGATCACCACGCCATTATTCCCACAATGGCAGCAGGAGAACAGGATTTGTCCACACTCCCCACGGCGGAACAGAATATCCTGAAGCTGATCTCCCGGCAGGTGCTGATGGCGGTCAGCGGAGCGTATCGCTACCGGGAAGCAGAAATCTCCATCACCTGCGGGGAATCCTTCAAGACCACCATGAAGATGCTTCTGGATGCCGGGTGGAAGAAATACAACCAGAAAAGCATCCCCCAGAAGTGGTTTTCCGGTCTGGAAGTCGGGCAAATCCTGACCCCCAGCAAGGTATCTGTGAAGGATGGCAAAACCCAGCCGCCCAAGCACTTTACGGAAGATCTTCTGCTGTCCTCCATGGAAACGGCAGGGGCAAAGGATATGCCGGAGGATGCGGAGCGCAAAGGGCTTGGAACCCCTGCCACCCGCGCCGGGATTCTGGAAAAACTGGTGGCAACCGGGATGCTGGAACGCCGCAAGGTGAAAAAGCAGACCATTCTGGTTCCCACTGCTCTGGGCAATTCCCTGATTACAGTTCTGCCGGAACAGCTCCAGTCTCCGCTGCTCACGGCTGAGTGGGAGCATAAGCTGTCCCAGGTGCAAAAAGGCGAGCTGGATCCGGAGGAATTTCTGGCTGGTATTCAGGGTATGCTCACCGATCTGGCTGCGGATTACCGCCCTGTTTCCGGCGCGGATATTCTGTTTCCCTCCGCCGAAAACACCGTGGGCAAGTGCCCCCGGTGCGGCAGTCCGGTGATCGTGCGCAGCAAGGGATACTTCTGCACGAACAAAGACTGCAAATTTGTTCTGTGGCGAGACAGCCGGTTCTTTACCCTCAAGCAGAAAGCCCTGGATAGGAAAACCGCTCAGCTCCTGCTGGAGAAAGGCCGCGCCCCGCTGAAGGGCTGTGTTTCCTCCAAAACCGGGAATGTCTATGACGCCGCCGTGGTTCTGGAGGACGACGGCGAGCGGGCGCATTTCAAGCTGGTGTTTGGCAATGGCTGATCTGCCCCGGATGAATGACGAGCTGCTAAAGCAGGCGCGAAAGCTGATACGCAGCCGCTGCTGCAATTATGACAATGGAAGCTGCCTTGTTCTGGACTGGTCGTTCTGCAATGTCTGCCCGCAGTGGATTTCCTACTCGCTGAACTGCAAGTGGTTCCGCAATGCGGTGCTGCCCAATGACCCGG
>CAYRDE010000141.1:0-4871 GCA_964422935.1 uncultured Oscillospiraceae bacterium
CAATCCGGTAGATGGTGGCGCAGGCCCCGCAGAAGCCGTTGCGGCAGCCGCAGCCCCTTACCAGCTGGTAGCCGGAATACTCCATGGCCTCCATAATGGTCAGGCTCTCCGGAACGGCATATTTCTTGCCGAAAAGATATACGTTTACCATTTTTTCCATATGTCTCACCTCAATATTCATCCGGCAGCTCATCAAGCTGGTCGAAGCGGAAGACAGGGCCGTCCTTGCAGACGTACTTGTCGCCAATGTTGCACCGACCACATTTGCCCAGGGCGCACTTCATGCGAAGCTCCATGGTGGTGTAGACCTGCTCTTTTTGAAAGCCCAGCTCCTGGAGGCCCGCCAGGGTGAACTTGATCATAATGGGAGGGCCGCACATGACCACGGTCTTATTCGTATCGAAGCCCAGCTCCTTGACGTAATTGGGAACAAAGCCCACATGCCCGTCCCAGGCGTCCTCAGGATTGTCGATGGTCAGGTGAACGTTGATGCCGTTCTCCTTGCACCACACCTCCGTGATCTCCGGGAAGTCCACCAGGTCCGCCATAGACCGGGAGCCGTAAACGATGTCGATTTTGCCGTACCGGTCCCGGTAGTAACGGCAGTAGTTGATCACGGAGTGGAGCGGGGCCAGGCCGATGCCGCCGGCGATGAACAGCAAATCCTTGCCCGCAAAGTCCGTATCCACCGGGAAGCCGTTACCGTATGGACCCCGAATGGTGATCTGCTGACCCACCTCCATGGCGTGGAGCCAATCGGTGACGCAGCCGCATTTTTTAATGGAGAAGTCCAGATACTCCTCCGTGGGAGAGGAGGTGATGGAGAACAACGCCTCTCCCACGCCGGGAACGGACAGCATAGCGCATTGACCGGGGATGTGAAGGAAGGGCTTCTTCCCGTCCACCCCCAGTACCCGGAAGGTCTTCACATCCGGGGTGTCGATGCGGATCATGGTCACCACACCCACCATGGGAATCAAGGGGTCCGGTCTCATTTTGCTCCCTCCTTTAAGGCCTTGGCTACTTTTACGATGTTCATATGGATGGGGCACTTTTGCAGGCACCGTCCGCAGCCCACACAGCCGAAGATGTCATCGTTATTCTTAGGGAAGTACACCAGCTTGTGCATGAAGCGCTGACGGAACCGTTCCTTCTGAGTAGGACGGTTGGTGCCGTGAGCCATCATGGTGAAGTCGGAGTACATGCAGCTGTCCCAGCACCGGAACCGGCGGACCTCCCGACCGTCGTCAAAGTCCTCCACGTCATAGCACTGGCAGGTGGGGCAGACAAAGGTGCAGGTGCCGCAGCCCAGGCAGCTTTCCGAGAGAGAATCCCACAGAGGGCTGTTAAACACCTCCATCAGCTCCTTGTCATGGAAGCTGCGAAAGTCCAGCTTTCCCAGAGGCAACCGGCCTAAAATGTTCCGAATCTCCTCTTTCTGAACAGCGACCGCTTCTTCCCCGCCATCTTCCAGCATGGGAAGCAGTGCGGTGAGGGCCTGGCCCTTTTCCGTGTTCGCCTGCCAGTAGAGATTCTCTTCATCCATCCAGCAGCTCACATCCCCCGCAGGATCAGCGGCGTCGATGCCAAAGCATCCGCAGAAGCAGGTCTCCTCCGGGCGGGAGCAGGCCAGGGTGATCACCGTGCCCATTTCCCGGCGGTTTTGATAGAAGGTATCCACCGGGTCACTGAGAAACACCCGGTCCAGAATGTCGAAGCTCCGGCAGTCGCAGGCCCGGACACCGAAAACGGCAAAGGGCACTACGGTATCCCGATTCTCCTGAATGGAAATGGTCTTTCCTTCTGTCCGAAAGGCCACCAGGTTCTCCACCTGAGGAAAGAACAGGTCCTTTGCGCTGCGGTTGGTATTTCCCCTCTTGCTGAGGGTCATGCCCTGGCTCCAGGGTGCAAATACCCCCTGACCGGTGGGGTCATCGGTGGAGATGTACAGCTGTCTGTCCCCGGCAATGGCGGCAAACAGGGTATCCAGTTGGGCTAAGGGTAGCTTTTTCATTCCGCATTCCCTCCCCGTGTATAAACAATGGACGGCTCACAGTCCCCCTGGGTGAAGTCTGTGAGAGGGGACTTACTGTCCATGTCCGCTCCCGCCTGATACTCCCCGTACAATTCGTTCATGTCCTTGATGAACTTCCGGTTCAGCAGATGCAACGGGATGTGCTGGGGGCAGCCCCGGCTGCATTCGCCGCAGTCGGTACACCGCCCCGCCACATGGAAGGCCCGAATGATGTGGAACATGTTTTCTTCAAAAGAGTCAGCAGCGGCCTTGTTCCGCAGGCCGGAATCGGCGTTATCAAAGACGCACTTCTCGCAGGAGCAGGCAGGGCATACATTCCGGCAGGCGTTGCAGCGGATACACCGGCTCAGCTCCCCCCGCCAAAATGCAAACCGTTCCTCGGGACTCATGGCCTCCAGCTGGGCAACCTGATCGAACCGGTCAGAGGGGATTTCCTCCCCCTGCTTCCCAATCAGCTCATCGTAAACCACGATTTTCTTGCTCTTGCAGACCTTACACCGCTCCAGCAGAACATCCTTTCGGGGCAGCGTCTTCTCCCCGTAGAGGGTCTCCACAATCAGATTATCCCCATCCTCCCGGATACCGGTAGCGCCCTCGCATCCGGCGGCCCGGACAGCATCCATATCGCACATGCCGTCGCAGGCAACGCCTACGATGTACACATTCTCCCGGAGAATTCGGTGTTCCTTTAATAGCTGCTGGAAGGAATAGCTGTCGCAGGGCTTTAGAAATACGGCGGTCTTTCCTTCCTTCCGGGACTGAGCGATGCAGTATTTACTCAAATTCGCCCCGGAGAAAGGGGAGAACACGAAATCCCGTTCGATCTCTTCCTTGCTTTCAAACACTGCCGGGGTCAGGTCGTAGAAAAATTCACCCATTTCCCAGCCCAGCACCCGGGTTACGGCCCCGCTTTCCAGCAGGGAGATGGCTTTTTCCTTTAATCTTTCCTGCATCGTAAATCCTCCAATCTCCGGTTGGGGCCGAGCCTCGTAACAGTTGCCACAAAGTCGTTCATGGTAGCGGCGAACTTCGCGCCCTCGGCAGCGGAGACCCATTCTACCCTGGTGCGCTCCTTCTCAATGCCCAGGTAGTCCAGCATGGAGAAGAGCAATGTCATCCGGCGGCGGGCATAGTAGTTGCCGGTGGTGTAGTGGCAGTCCCCGGGATGACAGCCGCAGAGGATCACCCCGTCGGCTCCCCGCTGAAAGGCCCGGAGAACGAACATGGGATTTAAGCGGCAGGAGCAGGGAATCCGAATGATCTTTACATTGGCGGGATACTGGAGCCGGTTGGTACCGGACAGGTCCGCACCCGCATAGGAACACCAGTTGCAGCAGAAGGCTACAATGGTGGGCTGAAAGCTTTCGTTTACCGGCATATGGCATCCACCTCCGCCATGATTTGTTTGTTAGAAAAGCCCTTTAAGTCCATAGCCCCGGAGGGACACGCCACGGTACAGGCGCCGCAGCCCTGGCAGACGGCGGGGTTCACCTGGGCCACCCGGCGAATCAGGGTTGTGCGGTTGGGCCCACGGAAGGGCTTGTCAATGTAGGTAATGGCGCCGTAGGGACACACCTTTTCGCAGGAGGAGCAGCCGTTGCACATCAGCTCATCCGGCTGGGCAGTACAGGGGTTGCAGACCAGCTGATCCTTACACAGCAGGCCGATGACCTTGGCAGCGGCAGCGCTGGCCTGGGCCACGGTCTCCGGGATATCCTTGGGACCCTGGCAGGCACCGGACAGGAAGATGCCCGCCGTGGGGCTTTCCACGGGCCGGAGCTTGGGATGGGCCTCGGTGAAGAAATCATTGGTGTCCATGGAGGCGGTGAGCATGGTAGCGAGGGGTCTTGCGCTCTTGTCCGGCTCAATGGCTGCTGCCAGTACCACCATATCCGCGTCAATATGGAGCTGCCGGTTCCCCAGCAGGTCGGAGGCCTGCACCTTTAATTTCCCGTTCTGAGGCACCACCTTCCCCACCATACCCTTGATATAGTGGACGCCGTATTCCTCCACCGCCCGGCGGTAGAACTCGTCAAAGTTTTTGCCCGGGGTGCGGACGTCGATGTAGAACACATACACCTCCGTGTCGGGATATTTCTCCCGGCAGAGCATGGCGTGTTTGGCGGTGTACATGCAGCAGATCTTGGAGCAGTAGGACTTGCCCCGGCTGTCGTCGCACCGGGAGCCTACGCACTGGACGAATACAAGGGTGTGGGGATGAGCGCCGTCAGAGGGCCGGAGCAGGGTACCGCCGGTGGGACCGGCAGCGTTCATCAGCCGCTCGAATTCCAGGGAGGTCACCACATCCGGGCTTTGGGAGTAGGCGAACTCGTCGTACTTATTAAGTTTAATCGGCTCAAAGCCCGTAGCCACTACGATGGCACCGTAGTCCTCTTCTACACAGGAATCCTTCTGCTTGTAGTCGATGGCACCGGCGGTGCAGACCTTGGAGCAGATGCCGCACTTTCCTTTTTGCAGCATCATGCAGTGGTCAGCATCAATGGTAGCGATCTTGGGCACCGCCTGGGCGAAGGGGATGTAAATGGCCCGCCGGTTGTCCAGTCCCAGGTTAAACTCATTGGGAATCTTCTTCTGGGGGCATTTCTCCGTGCACAGCCCACAGCCGGTGCACTTTTCTTCGTCCACATACCGGGCCTTTTTCTTGATGGTCACATGGAAGGACCCCACAAAGCCCTTCACCGCCTGGACCTCACTGTAGGAGAAAATGCGGATATTCTCGTTCTGGGCGGCGTCCACCATTTTGGGGGTCAGGATACAGGCGGCGCAGTCCAGGGTGGGGAAGGTCTTGTCGATCTGGGTCATTTTGCCGCCGATG
>CAYRDE010000142.1:0-4801 GCA_964422935.1 uncultured Oscillospiraceae bacterium
CTTTGACATTACCGATGTGTTTATCGACAACCTGTACAAGACCATTGGCAACGACAAGGCTGGTGCTGAGGACTTCGTGGCATGGTGCGCCAAGTTCGCCGCCGATAACAGCATGGAGATCACCATCACCATTTCCGAGGACCCTGCCAACGCTCCCGAAGGGATGAAGCAGTATCTTTGATTTGCTGACAAGCCCATAGACTTTTACATGATAATCCGCCGCAGAAAGTTTCTGCGGCGGATTTCTTCTGTCTTATTTCTTATAGAGCATCCGGATGGAATTGAGAACGCACAGCATGGCAACGCCGGAGTCGGCAAATACCGCCATCCACATATTGGCAAAGCCCAGCAGACCCAGAATCATAACAATCAGCTTGATGGTCAGGGCAAAGATTACGTTTTCCCAGGCGATCTTTCCTGTAGCCCCGGCAATGGAAAGAGACTGGGGAATGGCTTCCATATCGGAGGTCATAAAGACCACATCGGCGGCTTCAATGGCGGCGTCGGCGCCGCTGCCCATGGCAGCGCCCACATCGGCACCGGCGAGAACCGGAGCGTCGTTAATGCCGTCGCCCACAAACATGACAGCGCCCTTTTCTGCCCGGATGGCCTGGAGACGCTCCAGCTTTTGGTGGGGCAGCAATCCCGCGTGGACCTCCCGGATGCCAACGGCTCCCGCCACGGCCCGGGCAGCGTCCTCAGCATCGCCGGTGAGCATGACCATTTCAATGCCCTTGTCCCGAAGAGCCCGGACAGCAGGCTCAGCGCCGGGCTTGATGGTGTCCGAAATGAGCAGGTATCCCTGATAGACCCCGTCCACAGCAGCCAGAACCTTTGTACCCGGTTCTTTGGTTTCCGGGAAGGAGACGCCGTGCTCCCGGAGAAGACGACCATTGCCGCAGAGAATTTCCTTCCCATCCAGTCTGGCATGGATGCCCTGACCGGCGATTTCCTCCAGGGACTCCGGCTGACGCAGGGGAATGCCCTGCTCCAAAGCGGCGGTGACGATGCTTTCCGCGATTGGATGGGTGGACCGTTGCTCACAGCAGGCGCAGATTTCCAGCAGGGAGGGAGCGCCTTCCTGCTTTTGAACCCGGAAGTTGCCCTGGGTAACGGTGCCGGTTTTGTCTACAATAACGGCTTTGATTTTCGTCATGGCCTCCATGGACTGACCGCCTTTAAACAGGATACCCTTCTTGCTGCCCGCGCCGATACCGGCGAAGAAAGCCAAAGGTACGCTGAGCACCAGGGCGCAGGGGCAGCTCATAACCAGAAACGTCAGGGCGGTATAGACCCAGTAGCTCCAGTTTCCGGTGACAAGAGAGGGGATAATGGCAATGGCAGCGGCAAGGCCCACCACCACAGGCGTGTAGATCCGAGCAAACCGAGTGATGAAACGGTCAATCTGAGGCTTGCTGGCGGCGGCGTTTTCCACGCTGTCCAGAATCCGGGTGACCATGGATTCAGATAGCGGCTTTTCTACCCGGATGGTCAGCTGACCGCTGCCGTTAATGCAGCCGGAAACCACATTGCTGCCGGATACAACCCGGATGGGGACAGGTTCGCCGGTAATGGGCGCGGTATCGATGCGGCTCTCGCCGGTCAGAACCGTGCCGTCCAGTGGTACCCGGTCGCCGGGACGAACCAGCAGAATGTCGCCGACCCTGGCCTCAGCCGCGGGGATTTCCCGAACGGTGTCCCCATCCACCAGATGAACCACATCCGGACGCAGGTCTACCGCCTCCATGATCTGGCTGCGGCTGCGCTCCACGGCCCGATGCTCAAAGTATTCTCCGATGCGGTAGAAGAGCATCACGCCTACGCCCTCCGGGGCATTGCCGATGAAGAAAGCGCCCAGGGAAGCAATGGACATGAGAAAATTTTCATCCAGCATGTGACCATTGCGGAGGTTCTTGATGGCATCCCCTATGACCTCCCAGCCCAAAATGAGATAGGCAATGAGACATGTGCCCATGGAAATCCACTTGAGACCCAGGTGTTCCAGAATCAGCCCAATGGCAAAGAGAACGGCGCCGATGGCAATGGGCCTGAGGCTGACCTCCTCGTCCTCGTGATGGTGGGAAGCCTCGTGACCGTCTTCGGAATGGTCGTGACCACAGCCGCAGGCTTCACCGTGGTGATGGCCGTGACCGCAACCGCATTTTCCATCGTAGTGGTGATCGTGACCGCAGCCGCATTCTTCGTCATGGTGATGATGATGCTCGTGGTGATGGTGGGCTGCTTCCTCCCGGGGGTGAATTTCCGCGTCCGGCTCCACGGTGCGGGCAATGGCGGTCAGCTCCGGAATCAGGGCGTCCGGGTCCTCGGCGGTGAGGCGAAGCTGACGGGTGGCAAAGGTGATGGTGGCTTCCTTCACCTGAGGGTGGGTGTTGATTTTCCCTTCAATTTTAGCGGCGCAGTTGGCGCAATCCAGGTTTTCAATGAGATAGACCTTTCGCTCCATTGTGACTCCTCCTGCCTTGCTCATAAATCAACATATGAGCAATCATTCATATGATGGCTCTAGTATATACCCTATCTTTCCCAATGTCAATAGGAAAATCTTTTTTTCTTGCAGGTTCGTGGGAGATTTGGTATACTGACGGGGAAAGGGCGTGATGGGGTGTATTGCGACTGCCATATGCACATGGTGCTGGACGGGGTGAACTGGAAGGCAGCCATTGACCGGCACCGGGAACAGGTGGAGGAAGAGTGGGTGCGTAAGACGCTGGGCATCTATCGGGACTTGGGCTTTCCCTATCTCCGGGACGGCGGCGACCGCTGGGGCGTGGGGAAAAAGGCTCGGGAGCTTGCACCGGAATATGGGATTTGCTACCGTACGCCCCTGGCGCCGCTGCGGAAGGCGGGACATTACGGCGGTTTTATCGGGAAGACCTATGAAGACCTGACGGGATTCCGTCGATTGGTGGAGCAGGCCAGGGAAGAGGGCGCGGATTTTATCAAGGTTATGATTTCCGGCCTGATGGACTTTGACCGGTTTGGAGTATTGACAGAGCAGCCCATGGAGCCGAAGGAAATACGGGAGCTGGTCCACATTGCCCACGAGGAGGGCTTCTCCGTCATGGCCCACGCCAATGGAAACGCCTGCGTGGAAGCGGCGGCTATGGCGGGGGTGGATTCCGTGGAGCATGGAGCCTATTTGCAGGAAGAGGCTCTGTGCGCCATGCGGGAAAACGGCTGTGTCTGGGTGCCAACGCTTTCCACCATCGGGAACCTTCGAGGAAAGGGACGGTTTGACGAAACCGCTGTGGAACAGATTCTCGCAAGTGCTGTGGAGAATGTGAGACGCTTTGCTGCCATGGGCGGTTTGCTGGCACCGGGAACGGATGCGGGAGCCTGGGCAGTGCCCCATGGGAGCCTGACAGAATACACGCTATTGAGAGAGGCGCTGGGAGAGAAAACGGAAGCGATCCTGGAAAAGGGCATCCGGGAGATTCAGAGAAGGTTTTGAGAATCCATTATTTTTCAGAAGGAGACACAGATGAAAACGATTGTTTTTTACAATATCGCTTCTCTTATCATTCTGATCTGGTCGATTTATGTCCTGAGAGATATTCGCAAAAGAAATTTAAGCCCCAGGGCAAAGCGCATCCTAAAAGCGATTGTCACCATTTTGCTGGTGTGTGCAGTTGTGGCTGTGCTATTTCTTGATGCAATTGCGTTTGGAATCATTGGACCGGTTCCAAACTGACAATACAGCCATGTAGAGTTTGCAGAATGGGATGCGCCCCCATTTGTACCATCGTACAATGGGGGCGCAATGCTTATTTACCCAGCAGTTTATTTTTCTCGTAGGCGGCAATCACGCAGTCCATGACGGCGCCGCGGAAGCCCTTATCCTCCAAAGCCCGGACACCGGCAATGGTGCTGCCGCCGGGGGAGCAGACCGCGTCCTTTAGTTCTCCTGGATGCTGGTGGGTCTGCAAAACCATTTCCGCAGAGCCCGAGAGCATTACGGCGGCATACTCCATGGCCTTCTTCCGGGGAACACCGCAGGCCACCGCACCGTCTGCCAGGGCCTCCATAAAGAGATAGGCATAGGCGGGACCACAGCCGGAAACGGCGCTGGCGGCATCGATCAGGGACTCTTCCAGCGCGTCCAGCTGTCCGCAGGGTGCCATATCCCGGAGAAAGACGCTGAGCATATCCTCTGTGACCAGGTCGTTACAGCAATACTGAATCATGCCCTTTCCCACAGCGGTGGGGGTATTGGGCATGATACGGATGATGGGTAGCGCACAGCCCGCGAATTCCTGAATCTGCCGGATTTCCAGACCTGCCGCCATGGTAATCAGCAGGGACTTTCGCTCCTTTAAGATCGGCTGCAAAGGGAGAAGCATCCCCTTCATCATGTGGGGCTTTACTCCCAGAAAGATGCTGTCACAGGCAGACGAAATGGTTTCGTTGTCAGAATAGGGGATTCCCAGTTCCTCAGCCAGGGCCTTTGCCCGACCGGAACGGTCAGTGATGAGAATGTCTTTGGTGCTTTTGCTGAGGGCTTTGGCAATGGCGCTGCCCATATTGCCGCAGCCGATAAAACCGTATTTCATAAAAATCCTCCTGACTGCAATGTCATCTTAACCACTGAGTAACCCTCTCCGGCCCAGTGTGCGCACTGGGGCACCTCTCCCAAAGGGAGAGGCAAGTGGGTTCTCTAAAGGTTTTAGAGCCCCATAGTACGGGGCAAGGCCCTTGGCTCTCCCTTTGTGAGAGCTGGCACGGAGGTATTGACTGAGATTGCTTAACGGATGTGTCCTTTGACTTGTATTAGATATTTATA
>CAYRDE010000143.1:0-4784 GCA_964422935.1 uncultured Oscillospiraceae bacterium
AAACCATAAAGCAGCGGATTAAACGGATTCTTGCAGGGAATACCGGCAGGAGCGTGGAGGAGGTCACCGCCGCCTGTGAGCGTGACAACTTTATGTCCGCAGAGGAAGCCCAGGCCTTCGGCCTGATTGACCGGATTCTGGAACATCACTAACGACAAAGAAAGAATTGAGGTACCAGGTTCATGCCCAAAAAACCGGAGCAGACCATTCGCTGCAGCTTCTGCGGTAAGCGGGAGGGCCAGGTTTCCCGGCTGATTGCCGGAAACGGGGTCTACATTTGCAGTGATTGCGTAGCTGCCTGTACAGATTTACTGCGGGATGAATATGACATGGAGCCGGTTGCGCCCATTCAGGCTCCCGAAAAGCTCCCTGTCCCGGCAGAGATCAAGTCTTATATGGACCGCTATATCATCGGACAGGACGACGCAAAGGTCGCCCTGTCTGTAGCGGTGTACAATCACTACAAGCGAATCTATTATGGTTCCCAATCCGATGTGGAACTGCAAAAAAGCAACATTCTCTTAATTGGCCCCACAGGCAGCGGAAAGACCCTTTTCGCCCAGACCCTGGCCCGAATTCTGAATGTGCCCTTTGCCATTGCTGACGCCACCACTTTGACGGAAGCGGGCTATGTGGGCGACGATGTGGAAAACATCCTGGTTCGCCTGCTCCAGGCTGCGGATTTCGACGTGGAGCGTGCCCAGCGCGGAATCATTTACATTGATGAAATGGACAAGATCGCCCGTAAGAGCGAGAATACTTCCATCACCCGGGATGTTTCCGGTGAAGGTGTGCAGCAGGCATTGTTGAAAATCCTGGAGGGTACAGTCTCCAACGTTCCTCCCCAGGGCGGAAGAAAACATCCTCAGCAGGAGACCATTCCCGTGGATACCACCAACATCCTGTTTATCTGCGGCGGCGCCTTTGACGGACTGGATAAGATCATTGAAAAGCGGACGGATAAGAGCGCCATTGGCTTTGACGCACCGGTGAACAGCAAGAGTAAGCGGGATGTGGGTTCTATTCTGAATCAGGTAGAGCCTCACGATTTGCTGAAATTCGGCATCATTCCGGAACTGGTAGGCCGCATGCCTGCCATTACCACCCTGCAAAGCCTGACCCAGAATGACCTGGTTCGGATTCTGGTAGAGCCAAAGAACGCACTGATAAAGCAGTATCAGGCCCTCCTGGAGATGGATGGTGTGGCTTTGGAGGTTACAGATGAAGCGCTGCTGCTCATTGCCCAGAAGGCTTTGGATCGGCAGATTGGCGCCCGGGGCCTCCGGGCTATTCTGGAAAAGGTGATGACCAGCATCATGTTCCTGATTCCTTCCGATCTGTCTATTAAGAAAGTTACCATTACTCCGGAAGCTGTGGAGGGCGGCAGTCCTACCATTCTTCGGGACCCGGCCCATCCCAGACAGAAATTTGCCGGAAAATAAGATAACCCAGCAAAACAACCATATGTCAGAGGGGGTAGCATTCTACCCCCTTTTTTCTAAAAGTGAAACATAAAATGAAATCATTCCCTGGAGAAGCGTCACCGGCGGGAAAAGATACCGGTTAAAAGGTTTCTTTTCAGGGTATTCATACAGATGAAAGGAGGGGTGATCCCGTGAGTGAAATGATGTACGCAAAACAGATCCCGATTCTGGCCCTGCGGGGGCTGGCAGTATTTCCGGAACAGACGGTTCACTTTGACATAGGTCGCAGCAAATCGATGCTTGCTCTGGAAGCTGCCATGAAGCAGGATCAGACCCTTTTACTGGTTCCGCAAAAGGACCTTCTGGTAGACGATCCGAAGCTTGCGGATCTTTATGCCATTGGCACGGTAGCCCAGGTCAAGCAGGTTTTAAGAACCCAGGGTGAAAGCTATCAGGTTTTGGTAAAAGGAATCTGCCGTGGTAAAATTACGGAGATGAGCCAAACCGAGCCGTTTCTCAGCGGAATGGTAGAAGCAGTAGCCTCTTCTCAGACGCCCGATACGCCCCGGCTCTTGGCGCTGCGCCGGGAGGCCAATGCCCTGTACGCATTATATCTTCAGATGTCAGAGCATCCGGCGCAGGCAATTCAGCTTCGCATGATGGCAAGTGAAGACAGCGGCTTCCTGGCAGATTCCATTGCCCAGAATTCCGGGATGGATTATCGGGATAAGGCGAAGCTTTTGTGTCAGCTGAACCCTGCCAGCCGCCTGGAAAGTGCTGTGAAGCTCCTTCGCCAGGAGGTGGAAATCCTTCGGCTGGAGGCCGGAATCCAGGAAAAAACCAAGGCCGTACTGGATCAAAACCAGCGGGACTATTATTTGCGGGAGCAGATGAAGGTCATTCGTGAGGAACTGGGCGAAGGGGACGACGAGGACGAATTTGAGGCGTATGCACAAAAAATCCAGGCCCTTCATCTGGCCCAGGAGCAGGAGAAGAAGCTGCTAAAGGATGTGGAAAGGCTGAAAAAGCAGCCCTTTGGTTCTTCGGAGGGTGCTGTCCTGCGCAACTACCTGGACACGGTTCTGGAGCTTCCCTGGAATCAGCAGACAAAGGAACGGGTGGATGTAAATGCCGCCAGAAAGATTCTGGAGCATGATCACTTTGGCATGGAAAAGGTCAAGGAACGGATTTTGGAGACCATTGCTGTCCGCCAGACCGCCCCGGAAATGCCGCCTCAGATTCTCTGCCTGGTGGGCCCTCCCGGTGTGGGCAAGACCTCCATTTCTTACTCCATTGCCAAAAGCCTGAACCGCAAAATGGCACGGATTTCTCTGGGCGGTGTGCACGACGAGGCGGACATCCGGGGACATCGGAAGACCTATGTGGGCGCCATGCCTGGGCGGATCGTCACGGCACTCACCCAGGCGGGGAGCATGAATCCGCTGCTGCTGCTGGATGAGATTGATAAAATGGGCTCTGACTATCGGGGAGACCCCAGCGCGGCGCTTCTGGAGGTTTTGGACGCAGAGCAAAACCATAGCTATCGGGATCACTATCTGGAAATCCCGATCGACCTGTCCAATGTGCTTTTTATTACCACTGCCAATACTTTGGACACAGTGCCGAGGCCCCTGCTGGATCGTATGGAGATCATTGAACTGGGCTCCTATACCGATGAAGAAAAGCGGATGATCGCGAAAAACCATCTGATTTCCAAGCAGCTGAAAAAGCATGGTCTGAAGAAAAGCCAGCTTCGTATCACCGATGACGCCATTCTGGAGATGATTACCTGCTATACTCGGGAATCCGGTGTCCGCAGTCTGGAACGGGCGTTCTCTGAGATCTGCCGGAAAGCGGCAATGGAGCTGGTTACCCAGGAGGGCACCAAAAAGATCATTGTTACCGGTAATAATCTGGAAGCCTTCCTCGGTGTCCGCAAATACCTGCCGGATCGTCTGCCCTGTACGGATCAGGTGGGCCTGGTAACAGGTCTGGCCTGGACAAGCGTAGGCGGTGAGACGCTGGAAGTGGAAGTGGGCGTTATGGAAGGCAGCGGCAAGCTGGAGCTTACAGGCAATCTGGGCGATGTGATGAAGGAATCTGCCCATGCAGCTCTGAGCTATATTCGCTCCAATGCCCAAAGACTGGGCGTACCCCAGGACTTCTATAAGACCAGGGATATTCACGTTCATTTCCCGGAGGGGGCAGTGCCTAAGGACGGTCCCTCAGCCGGTGTAACGGTATGTACGGCTATGGTTTCCGCTCTGACGAATACCACCGTCCGGCGTGACATTGCCATGACCGGAGAAATCTCCCTGCGGGGCAGAGTCCTGCGGATTGGCGGGTTGAAGGAGAAGACCATGGCCGCACTTCGGCACGGTGTTCGTACTGTAATCATCCCCAAGGATAACGAGAGAGATTTGGAGGAAATCGATCAGACGGTCCGCCGCCAGCTTAACTTTATCAGCGCTCAGACCATGGATACGGTATTGGAGGCGGCGCTGAATCATCGGACAGAAGTGGACCCCACCATTCTGGCAGAGCTCCCAAAAGATGTTCCCCAGAAGATTCGGAAGCCGGAGCTGCGCCAATAAGGGGGAGAGCCGGATGAATTTTCAGAATGTATCCTTTTTGATTTCAGCTGCTTCCCCCAAAGATTTTCCCAAAGATCGTCTTCCGGAAATTGCCTTTGCCGGAAAATCCAATGTGGGAAAGTCTTCGGTGATTAACCGGCTTTTGCAGCGGAAGAACTTTGCCAGAGTCGGGGATAAGCCGGGAAAAACCATTCATGTCAACTACTTTCTCCTTGATCGGAAATGCTATCTGGTAGATCTTCCGGGTTATGGCTTTGCAAAGGTATCCCAATCGGAAAAGGATCGCTGGGGAAAGCTGATGGAGGACTATTTTGCTGCGAACCGAATTCAGCTGGGTGTCCTGATTGTGGATTACCGTCATCCGCCCACGAACAATGATATCACCATGGCAAACTGGTTTTTGAAAAGCGGCTGCCCCTTTGTTGTGGTAGCCAACAAGATGGATAAGCTGAAGAAAAGCGAGTTGGACGCAAACCTCAAAATCATTCGGGAGGATTTATCTCTTCCGGACAGCTGCCCGGTGATTCCTTTCTCCGCGGAAAAGGGGAACGGAAGGGAAGAATTGGTTCGTTATATTCTCGCTTCGGTAAAGGAATAAATAAGACGGGAACGGGCTTTCATTGGGCATCCGTTCCCGATTCCTTTCCGGAAACAGATTCGCAAAAGGGTTAGAAAAAGCAAAAGCCCCAAAGCCGCCGGCTTTGGGGCTTTTGGAGCTAGTGACCTGACTCGAACAGGCGACCTTCTCATTACGAGTGAGATGCAC
>CAYRDE010000144.1:0-4778 GCA_964422935.1 uncultured Oscillospiraceae bacterium
GGGCTCTTTAGGGCTGCTTGCCGATATAGGCCAGGATGCCGCCGTCCACATACAGGATGTGTCCGTTGACGAAGTTGGAGGCATCGGAAGCCAGGAACACGGCAGGACCTACCAGGTCCTCCGCATTGCCCCAGCGGCCTGCGGGGGTCTTGCTGATAATGAACTGATCGAAGGGATGACGGCTGCCGTCAGCCTGACGCTCCCGGAGGGGCGCGGTCTGCTGGGTGGCGATGTAGCCGGGTCCGATGCCGTTGCACTGGATGTTGGCGCCGCCGAACTCGGAGCAGATGTTCTTGGTCAGCATCTTCAATCCGCCCTTGGCAGCGGCGTAGCCGGAGACAGTCTCCCGGCCCAGCTCACTCATCATGGAGCAGATGTTGATGATCTTGCCGTGGCCCTTGGCGATCATGTCGGGCAGCACCGCCTTGGCGCAGACAAAGGGGGCGATCAGGTCCACTTCCACCACCCGGCTGAAGTCCTTCAGGCTGGTCTCCAGCATGGGGGTGCGCTGGATGATACCAGCGTTGTTCACCAGAATGTCGATGACGCCATGCTCCGCCTTGATCTTCGCAACCAGGTCGACAATCTCCTCTTCCTTGGTCACGTCAGCCACATAGCCGAAGGCCTCTACGCCCTCTGCCTTGTAGTTGTTCACGCCACGCTCACGGCTGCCTTCGCTGGTGCAGTTGAAGCAGACGGTGGCGCCTGCCTTGGCAAGGCCGACACCGATGGCAAGGCCGATGGAGTGGGCGCCGCCGGTGACCAGGGCCACCTTACCGGTTAAATCAAACATGTTCATATTCGTTTTCCTCCTTTTTGGTTAATAGGAAGCTCTGATTCATTCGGTGAGAGCTGGTAGTAGAAGATTTTGGCTCAGCCGAAAGTTTGGAAAGTGGAGGAATACTGTATGTATTTCCCACTTTTCAAACTGCACAGCTGGGGCAAAAGATTCGCTATCCAGCCGAAGGCGAATGATTCAGAGGTTCCATAGCAATTCTGTATAACACATCAGGAAAGGCGCCAAACCCTTGGCGTCGTTTTCCACGATGGGTTCGGAAATGTAATATTCGTAGCTGCCATCCCGGCGGCGGTTATTCTCCGGGCCCAGGCCTGCCACCAGGCAGATGCCACCCAGATTCAGCTTGCCGTCGGTTTCCGTCAGGTAACGGTCACAGATACTCTTAAAAATCTTCTCACCCACAGGGGCGTAGGATTTGGGAAGCATTCCCAGTCTTGCGCCCTTCAGGTAGAAGTAGGCCACCATGGCGGAGCCGGAGGTCTCGGGGTAGTTCCCCTCCCTGCCGATCTGGTTGGGGACCTGCCAGAGCATCCCGCTGTCCTCGTCGATGTAAGGCAGCAGGCTCCGGGCCAGCTCCAGGGCGATCTGGGTCATTTCCGTCTTCATTTCCGGGGCATCCTCCCCGATCTCGGCGGTGACATCGATGAGCGCGGCGCTGAACCAGCCCAGACTCCGGAGCCAGGGGTTCTGAGAGCGGCCCGTTTCGTCCGCCCAGAAGGCCTGCTTGCTGGCGTCATAGCCATGGCGGTACAGTCCCGTCTCTTCGTCCCGCATCCGCAGACGGACGGTGCGGAACTGGTTCAGGATATCGCCGTAATTGGCTCCGTTTTCAAACTCCCGGGTGTACCGGGCGTAGAAGACCTGGGCCATATACAGCCCATCCAGCCACACCTGATTGGGATAGATGGCCTTGTGCCAGAAGTTACCCTCCCAGGTCCGGGGCTGGCGCAATAGCTGCCCCCGGAGGGTCTCCATGGCCTTCCGGTATTTTTCTTTGCCGCTCATGGCATAGACATCGAAAAGCACCCGGCCCTCGCAGATGTTATCCAGGTTGTAGTCCTTCTCCTCATAGCCCCGGACGGAGCCGTCCTCGAAGACGTAATAGCTCAGGAAGTTCTCGGCGAAGTCGTAGTACCGCTTTTCCCCGGTGATCCGGTACATGTTCAGCAGGGCGATCATCATGCAGCCGTCGATGTAGTTCCAGCCGTTGATCTTGCCCTGGTGGATCTTCTCGATATTCCACAGGGGCTTATCCGGGGCAGACTCCGCCATGATCCTCTCTACATAGCGCTCGATGTTGTTCATTCGTCAATCACCTCGTCCACGTTCTCATAGGTCGCCCGGGGACCCTCCTGACCGGTGACGGTGACGTTACGAAGTGTCACCTTCTTCACACAGTTAAAGTACAGGCCCCGCTTCCGGGAAGGCTCTATGTAGTCCATCATGGCAGGCATACCGCTGGACGCCGCCTCCTTTACGGTGAAGCGCACATTTTCAATGGTGACGCTGCCGATGGGCTGCTCCGTCAGGCCGTAGAACCAGCCTGCCGCCCACTCGCAGTCCTGACACTCCATGTCCCGGAAGGTGAAGCTTCCCAGATAGGGGGTGGAATCGTCTACCGGGTGAGGCGCCTTGCTCCAGACGATTTCCTCGTGACCATCCGGGTCGCAGAAATAGTACATGTTCATAACCACCGGGGTCATAACGTTTTCCATGTAGATATTGCTGAACTCCACGTCGTCAATGACGGCATACTTGCCCCGGCCCCGGCGGGTCTTAATCCGCAGGCCCCGGTCGGTGTGCTTAAAGTAGCACTGGCTGACCTTCAAATCCTTCACGCCGCCGGACATTTCACTGCCCAGGGTCATGGCCCCGTGGGCGTATTCCATCAGGCAGTTACGGACAAGGTGATTGGTCGCCGGCGTCTGGTACTTCATACCCATGTAGACCTTACCGGCCTTGACCGCAATGGCATCGTCGCCTACGGAGAAGCGCATGCCGATGTAGCGCACATCGTCGCAGGATTCCGGGTCGGTGCCGTCGGTGTTGGGGCTGTCCTTGGGAGCCTCCACGGCGGTGTCATAGAAATAAACGTGCTGAGAGAAGAAGGGATGGAAGTTCCAGGAGCAGGAATTTCTGCCCAGAATGCCGTGGAAGGTTACGTCCTCGCACTTGTTCAGGAACACCAGCCGGGGACGACCAATGGTCCGCTGCTTCACGTTCACCCACCAGGTGCCCGCGGGGGCATTGCCGTCGATGACCCCCCGGCCCACAATCCGGATATCCCGGGCATGGAAGGCGCTGACAAAGCTCTGGCGGCAAAGGTAGGGATTGCCCTCCCAGGTGCTGATCTGATGGGCTGCCCCTGTCTGGGCATCGGCAATTTCGCCGGGGAGCAGAGGATAGTGCTCCTCCACCGGGTCCGCCAAAAGAACCGCTCCCGCTTTCAGCTCCAGGGTCATGTGGGATTTCAGCACAATGGGTCTTACAAAATAGGTTCCGGCGGGCACCAGAACCCGGCCTCCCCGGGGGCAGCAGAAAATGGTATTCTGGATGGCGGCGGTATCGTCGGTGACCCCGTCGCCAACCGCTCCAAAGTTCTTTACGCTGAGGCAGCCGGTTTCCGCTTTGGTGGTAAAGCGGAGGCTGTCCTCTCCCAGGGCAACAAAATACTCCGTCTCCGGCTGTAAATCGAACAGGGAAAAGACGTTGGTGGTAACCCCCGTGAGGCTGGGCGCACCGTTGACCATCACATCATAAGGTCCCTCCGCATAGTAGGGAGATGTGTTTTCCAGTTCAAAGCAAGCCGAAACGGAGGAAATATACAGGCAATGAAATTTCATAGCTGACCCTCACATTTTGCAGAATTTCGCAGATGCTGGCAGGGCGCTTTTGAACGCCCTGTCAGCACTTTTGGTTTACTTTACGGCAGCAGCCTGCTCCTGAGGGATTACCATTTCCGTTTCGGCGTCGAACAGATAGGTGTGCTCCACAGGAATGGAGAAGGTGATGTCGCTGCCCATCTTGGGGGTCTCATAGGGGGTGACCTTCAAAATGGCGTTCACATCCCCGATGTTGACGTAGACGTTGGTGTTGTCGCCCAGCATCTCCGTCAGCTCCACGTTGGCGCCCACCACATAGGCGTTTTCCTTTTCACCCAGGGCGATGTGCTCGGGACGGAAGCCAAAGTAGACATCCTTGCCCTCGTACGCTTCCTTGTGGCTGCCCAGGTTGGGGGTGATATCGTAGGCCTTGCCGCCGATGTCGATGCAGCCGCCCTTCACGGTGCCCCGGATGAAGTTCATGGGAGGCTCGCCGATGAAGCCGGCAACGAAGAGGTTGGCGGGGTTAAAGTACAGCTCCCGGGGGGTGCCCACCTGCTGGATATAGCCGGCCTTCATAATGACGATCCGGTCCGCCAGGGTCATGGCCTCGATCTGGTCATGGGTGACGTAGATGGTGGTAGCGCCGGTCTCCCGGTGGATCTGGGCGATTTCCGCACGCATGGTCACACGCTGCTTGGCGTCCAGGTTAGAAAGAGGCTCGTCCATGAGGAAGATGCCAACCTTGCGGATGATGGCCCGGCCTACCGCCACACGCTGGCGCTGACCACCGGACAGTGCCCGGGGCATCCGGTCCAGATAGTCCGTCAGGCCCAGAATCTTCGCCACCCGCTGGACCTTCACGTCGATGACATCCTCATCCACGCCCTGAAGCTGGAGGCCGAAGGCCAGGTTGTCATAGACGGTCATCTGGGGATACAGGGCGTAGCTCTGGAAGACCATGGCTACCTCCCGCTCCCGGGGTCCCTTGTCGTTGGCAAGCTCGCCATTAATCAGCAGCTCGCCCTTGCTGATGTCCTCCAGACCGGCGATCATACGCAGGGTGGTGGACTTACCACAGCCGGAAGATCCGACGAACACAATGAATTCGCCCTTTTCGATCTCCAGGTTGAAATCGTGTACCGCATGGAAGCCGT
>CAYRDE010000145.1:0-4760 GCA_964422935.1 uncultured Oscillospiraceae bacterium
TGTCCCCAAAAGCCTGTCAGGGTATTTTGCGGCGGGCGGAACGCCGCGGCAAGGAGCTGCCGCCTATGCTCAGACTGGCACTGGAGCAGCAGGCACGGGGGATGTGACCCCTGCCGTCTCCATGCGTATCCGCTGCGGCTGTGAAGGCGGCGGCAAGGGGCCTCTGCTCCAAGTGGAAAAGAGCGGCACTCTGGCAACTGGGAATGACCAGTACCTCTTTGCTCCCAAAGATGTGGTGGAGATACTGAACGATCAGGGCGGGGATTCCATCAGCGTGGAGAAAGGTGGTGTATCTCCCACACTCCGAAGCCAGACCCATGGCAATCTGCCCATTGCCGCATATCCCCGCCAGCGTTCCATGGCTGGCAGTGCGGCTGGCTTTGATCTTCAGCAAATCACCAGCAAAACGAACCGCTCCACCTTAAAACCCATACAACCCACTCTCTGTGGAGCCGGAAGCCCTCATGTTGTCACGGCACCGCTGTGCATGGCAACCGGGCAGACCAATGCTGAAATCATGGTAGAATCGTCCCCTACGCTTGTTGCCGGACACGACCATCCCATCATTGCCCATCCACAAATTGCCGGAACCCTCTGTGCCTCCGGGGCCGGGCTTTCCCGCCCTGCCGGACAAGGAAACGAACTGGACTTCTGTGTGGTCAGCGCAGAGGTTCAGCCTAAGACCAGCAATCAGTCTGAAAGCCTTGGCTTCCACGAAGAAACTGCCCCCACCTTAATGGCAGACCAGCAAAGCGGTGTGATGAAAGCCTATGTAGTCGGCTCCTACCATTCCGGCGGGATGTTGTCGGATAATCCCAGAAGCGGCTTTTATGAGGCTGACACTTCCCGCACACTGGACTTGAACGGAGGGAACCCCTGCTGTAACCAAGGCGGCATTGCCGTAGTGAAAGGCGCAGAAAACCCGAAAGAGAAGATTCCCGACAATAGTTCCCCGAACGGCCTAAATTCCGCCAGTACCGGATTTTGTGTGAGAAGGCTCACCCCCACAGAGGCAGAAAGGCTGCAAGGCTACCCGGATAATTGGACGGCTTTTGGTGTGGATGGTAAGCCCATCTGCGATACCAAGCGTTACCAGATGATAGGAAACTCCATCGCCGTCCCATGCGTGGCATACATCATGCAGGGCATTTGTGATGCGGTTGGATTGACACAGGAAGCGGGCAGTCAGAAAGGCGGCGGACAATGAAGCTATCTCTTTTAGAGCAGGAAACCATTCTCCTATACAACCAGGCAGAGGCTACCGCTGACGTGTATACCCATGATCCGAAACTTCTACGGAAGCTCAATAGTCTTTCCGAAAAGTACCCGGATCAGATTATCAAAAGGGACGAGCTTCATTATATCGTCCCCAAACGGTGTGTGTCTGTCCGGGAGCCCTACAGTGTGGAACGCCGGAAAGCTGCCAGCGAACGTGCCAAAGTTGCCGGATATGTGCCGCCCAAGTTTTATGTTAAGAAGGGAGTGTAATTACTATGCCGGATGTAAAACCCACCAACCGGGAACGCCTACGGGAAATCACGGATGGCATTGAACAGGGCATTAAAGAAATGTTCGAAAGCGAAAAGTACAGACGCTATCTTTCCGTAATGTCCCGGTTCCACCACTACTCTGTCAATAATCAGATGCTCATTTATATGCAGCGTCCGGATGCCACCCTGGTGGCTGGCTTCAACAAGTGGAAAAACCAGTTTCAGCGTCATGTCAAGAAAGGCGAGAAGGGCATCACCATCATTGCCCCTACCCCCTTCAAGAAGAAAATTGAGGAAGAAAAACTTGACCCGGACACCCGGATGCCCATGCTGGATCAGGATGGAAAAGTTATCACCGAGGAAAAGGAAATCCAGATTCCTATGTTTAAGCCCGTCAAGGTATTTGACGCGGCGCAAACAGAGGGAAAGCCCTTGCCGCAACTGGTTTCCAGCCTCTCCGGGGATGTCAAGGACTATGATGTTTTCATGGAAGCCCTGCGCCGGACTTCTCAGGTTCCCATTACCGTAGAGCCTATGGAGGCCGGAATGGATGGCTATTTTCATCTTGAGAAGCAGGAAATTTTCCTCCGGGAAGGAATGAGCCAGGTACAGACTGTTTCCGCCGCCGTCCACGAAATTGCCCATTCCCGGCTCCACAATTATGAAAAAATGACGGAACTGGCAGACGATGGCGAAACCATCCTTGTGCCGGCAGAAAAGGGTAGAAATACCGAAGAAGTGGAAGCGGAAAGCATTTCCTACGCCGTTTGCCAGTATTTTGGCATTGAAACCAGCGAAAACAGCTTTGGGTACATCGCCACATGGTCCCAGGGGAAGGAGCTGAAAGAACTCCGTGCCAGTCTGGAAACCATTAACAAGACTTCTTCTGAGCTGATTTCTGGGATTGAAAAGAACTACCGGGAGATCTGCAAGGAACGAGGCATTGACCTGACGGGAGATGCCCCGGCACAGGAGCCGCCTCAGTTGCCGGAAGTCCCAGAGGAAAAGCTGGATGAATATCCCATGCAGGACGATACGCTGAATGTAGCCGATCTGGAAATCAGCGGCTATATGGATGGCGATATGTTGCTCCTCTCCAAAGAGCGGGCGGCAGAGCTATTCCAGCGGGACTTGACCGTGTACGCTATCGTGGATGGCAATGCTGAAATGCTGTTTGACCGTGAGGAATTGGGCACCTATGCCCCTGGGACAACTTTCGCGGTTTCCCGTGAGGACTGGGAGCATAGTCCTTTGTTCCACGAAAGGATCGTGGAACGCCTGCAACATCAGGAGGAACGTGAATACACTTTTCTAAATTATGCCGGGGACTGCTTTGCTATTTATCAGGTAAAGATGGATGACTCCGATAATGTACGCTTTATGAATCTGGACTGGATGCAGTCCCATGGGAAACCCATTGAGAGTAGCAGTTACGATCTGATTTACACTGCCCCCTTGACTGCCACGGGCAGCACAGGGGCCAAGCTGGAAGCCCTTTTCGAGCAGTTTAATTTCCGTTCTCCGGTGGATTATCATAGCCCATCCCTAAGTGTCAGTGACGTCGTTGCACTGAAACAGGACGGTGTGGTATCTTACCACTACTGCGACAGCGTGGGCTTCAAGGAGCTACAAGACTTTCGGAAGGAAAACTACCTGAAATCGGCGGAGCTGTCCACAGAGGATGATTGCGGCATGATTGACGGAATCATCAACAACGGTAAGCAGCCCACCGTGGCGGAACTGGAACAGCAAGCCCACTCCGGTCAGCCCATTTCCCTCATGGATTTGGCAGAAGCCGTCCACCGGGAGAAGAAGGCATCCGTCCTTGAAAAGCTCAAGGATAAGCCGCAGCAATCCCATAAATCCAAGCCAAAAAAGTCAAAAGAACAGGAGCTTTGAACATGAACGAGAAATTTACCTATGAAGAACAGCAGCTTATGAGTATCTACAACCCCGGCACCCGCATGGGGATGATCCAGGCACTTGCGGAAATGCGCACCTATCTGGATGAGGACGAGCGGGAGCTGAAGGAGCTGACGGACAGCACCATTGCCAAGCTCAATGCCATTACCGATGATGCGTTTGACAAGCTGGATTTGATCCCAGACTTTGGTTCCTGAGCGTAATTTAAGGAAAAAAATCCTATCAAACCTGCGTATTGTCAGAAAGTAAGGCACTTTATCGTTGCGTATTATGGCACCGAGTAATACTCTCCAGGAAACAGAGTATACTCTATTACGGGAAATTGCATCAAAATGCAATTTCCCGTAATAAGCAACCCTATGATGGATTGACTTTTACCAAGAAAGCGGGTATACTATCATTACGGAAAAATGTAATTGTATGCAAAAGCCCGGAGTAAGGAGGATATTATGGAACCAATTAAGCGGGATATCTATTTGAATCGGCTGATTGAACGTCGGGAAAACGGCCTGATTAAGGTGATTACCGGCATACGGCGGTGCGGGAAATCCTATTTGCTGTTCAATCTATACTATCGTTATCTCTTGGAATCCGGAGTAGATACGTCCCACATTATCCGCATTCCCCTGGATGACGAGGATTATGAAGAACTGCATGACAGCAAAAAGCTGAGTGTCTACATCAAGGAACGTCTCAGCGATGATGGAATGTGGTATGTCTTTCTGGACGAGGTGCAGCTCTGCAAAGGCTTTGAGGCGGTACTCAACGGACTAAACCGTCGGGAAAATGTAGACATCTACGTCACCGGAAGCAATTCAAAGTTCCTGTCCTCCGATGTTTTGACAGAATTTCGGGGACGTGGAGACGAAGTGCGGGTCTACCCCCTGTCTTTCTCGGAATATGTGTCCGCATACCCAGGGGATCGATATGAAGCGTGGAACGATTACTACACCTATGGCGGTCTGCCCCTAATCTTAAACCGCAAAACCGATGAACTGAAATCCAGATACCTGATTGACCTGTGCCGGGAGCTGTATCTGAAAGACATTGAGGACAGGAACAACCTCCGGGGAGATAATGTCATGTCCACCCTTCTGAACATCCTGGCCTCCGCAGTGGGTTCCCTGACCAATCCTACCAAACTGGCAAACACCTTTGCGACCAACGGCATTCCGACTACTGACAAAACCATCAGCATCTATATTGGGTATCTGATGGACGCTTTCTTCATCAGCAAGGCGGAGCGGTACGATATCAAAGGGAAAAAATATATCGCTTCACCCTTTAAGTACTATTTTACGGATGTGGGACTGCGTAACGCACAGCTGAATTTCCGCCAGCAGGAAG
>CAYRDE010000146.1:0-4702 GCA_964422935.1 uncultured Oscillospiraceae bacterium
ACCACCGGTACCTGCGCCGCTCACCAGCGTGACCTGACCACCGCCATCAAGCGCGCCCGTCAGATCGCCCTGCTGCCCTACGTTGCTGACTGATGGATGAACCACACCCCCGAAGGATATTTTCCTTCGGGGGTATTTTGTGTCAAAAAGCGGTTACACCATAATATTTAGGTGGCACGGCGTTAGCCGAGGCGGAGAGGGCCCTCTCAGTCTCGCTTCGCAAGCCAGCTCTCCCAAAGGGAGAGCCAAGGGCGTTATCTAACTCATTTTTCGTATTTCTTCAAGCAGTCAACTTTTTCCCGGACCCACTGGGCTGCTGCATAGCAGCCCCTGATCCGAAGAATCACCGGTTTCCATTCTCCGCATTCCTCACAGAGGTACAATTCTCTGGACATAAGATATTTTTCTGCCGGGTCATTTGTCTCCATGATTTTATTCCAGCAATCCAAACAAAACTCTGCCATGTTCTCACCCTTTTTATAGTGTATCACAAAAGCGTTGCAAATGCAAAGCATACTTTATAAAATATGCAGCTTAAACTATAAGCAATACAAGCGTATTGCGAGGTAAAGCACATGGGTAAATTTCAGATTCCATCCATTCCTCCCACCACGAATAAGACGATCCGGTTTCCCAATGATGTTTTGGAGGGTGTGGAGCAGGCCATCCGGGGGAAGGACTGCACCTTTTCCGCCTTCGTGATTGCCGCGGTACGGGCAGCCCTGGAGGACTTGCAGGAAGATAGTGGAACGTAAAAGCGGCGCTGCATTTTGCAGCGCCGTCATTGCTTTACGCCAGGGTGTGGATAATCTCGGCACAGGCCCGGACCTCTTTTTCGTCGGTCTGCCAGACCTCGTATTCCGACAGGGAGGGAAGCCCCATGGAAACTTCCTGCTTCCGGTAGCGCATACCGCTGTCCAGGCCCTTTTTCCGGGCAGAGGCATGGAAGGCAAGAATGCCCGTTGCCTCATGGAGGGCCGGAAGGTTTCCGGACTTGACGCCGCTGCCTGCCATGATGGTGATTCGTCCTGCCGCCCGGGCGTTCAGCTCCTTGAGCAGTGCCGCTCCCTCGGGGGCGCTGGGCGCCTGACCGGAGGTGAGAATGGTTTTGCAGCCCAGGGCCACGGCTTCCTCCAGACTCTGAAAGGGGTCCCGGGTCATGTCAAAGGCCCGGTGGAGGGTGATTTCCAGATCCCCGGCAGCGTCCATGAGCCGTTTCATCTTCTCCAGGTCCAGACATCCGTCCGGGGTCAGGGCGCCGATGACCACGCCGTTGACGCCCAAAGCCCGGAAGGCTTTGATTTCCAGAACCATCTGCTCCATTTCCGCCTCGTCGTAGAGAAAGTCCCCGAACCTGGGTCTTATCAGTACGTTCACCGGTAAGCGGCAGTCCCGGAGCACCTGCCGGGCCAGGGCAGGGGAGGGGGTGGTGCCGCCGATGACCAGGTTGGCGCACAGCTCCAGCCGGTCAGCGCCGCCCCGGGCAGCTGCCATACAGGAGGCATAGGAGCCTGCGCAGACTTCCAGAAGGGGTTTGTCCATAGCGTGTACCTCCACAGTGAAAATGTCTTCCTTATATTATATAGGAAGGCGCTGTGAATTTCCAGCCCTTATTTTGGAATGGTAATGGTCAGCACAATCTGGCTGTCCGTTTCCCGGCGCTCGGAGACGGCGGCAATGCCGCACAGCTGAATGCGCTGGAGATTCTGGGTCAGATTGTTTAAAAAGGCCCCTACGTTGGCCTTTGCCGGGGCTTCCTCCCTGGCGGCAAGCAAGGTTTCGATGTACCGCTCCGTCCGGGCCACGCTCATGGCCTGACGGGAAATCTCGGAGATGGCGGCAAGCTTTTCCTCCTCCGTCCGCAGCCGGAGCAGTGCCCGACCGTGGCGCTCTGTCAGGCCCTCTGCCCGGAGGGCGGTGAGGACCGCCTCGGAATGCTTTAAAAGCCGGAGCTTGTTGGCAATGGCGCTTTGGCTCTTTCCCAGAAGTCTTGCCGCCTGCTCCTGACTCAGGTCCCAGTTTTGAATGAGCTGGGAAATGCCCACCGCCTCCTCCACAAAGTCCAGGTCCTGCCGGTGGAGGTTTTCCACCATGGCGGCGACCCCGGATTCCTTATCGTCCATGGTCATAATCAGACAGGGCACGTCGGTAACGCCTGCCTGCCGGGCAGCCCGCAGCCGCCGTTCTCCGGCGATGAGTTCATAGCCGTTGCCCCGGCGGCGGACGGACAGAGGCTGCAAAATCCCGTGGCGCCGAATGCTTTCCGCCAGCTCGTCCAGGCTCTCCGGGGTGAAGACCTTCCGGGGCTGGGCCGGATTGGGTTGAATGCGATCCGCCGGCAGGAATACCACCCGTCCGGTTTCCATATAGGTTTTCAGCTTTTGGCACTGCATTGCCCGTCCTCCCTTGTTTCAGATGGTTTCTATTGTAGTCCCCCGGTTTGCGGGAAAACCAGCGAAATCAGCCCCCGGACCCGGGGAAATGTGCGACAGGTTTTGCACTCCTGACCCCGGGAAGAAAAAAGAGGGAAAATAATGGGAAAGAAAAGAATTTAAGTCTTTACTTTTGGTGTAGAATCGTGTATAGTAGACCCCAAACAGAGTAGGAAGTTTCGCGTCAAGTGCCACTGGGACGGGGAGTTGCCCGGAGGACGAAGGAAACCCTTTCCACGATGAGATTTCCGCACCCGCTGCCCATATTGGATAACCTCCTTTATGTACGGGCGATACTCGGTCGGGCGAACGGTCGGCTGTAGATCCGCTGTCCCCTGCCAGTCAGCTATGTTTGTAAAAGCTCCCCAGCGGCTTTGCCGCCGGGGAGCTTTGCGTTCATGGGGACCGGGGGAAACGAGAACGCATCTTATCGTCGTCACATTATGAAGGAGGCTTTTTTATGCCCAGAAAACAAAAATCAACTGCCCTCTATCCCCATCCCTTCTCCCGTGCCTATTGGAGGGACGCTGTCGCGGAACTGAAGGACACCAGAATGCTGGTGGTGGCGGCGCTGATGATCGCCCTGCGGGTTGCCCTGAAAATGGTGTACATCCCCCTGGCCCCCAACCTGAAAATCAACACGGCCTTCATCGCCAACGCCATGGGCGCCATGATCTTCGGACCGGTGGTTGCCATGCTGGCTGCCGTGGTGTCCGATGTGCTGGGGGTTATGCTCAGCGGTGAGGTGTACTTCGTGCCCTTCGTCCTGACGGAGATAGCCGGCTCCCTGATTTTTGCCCTGTTCCTGTACCGGGCAAAGCTGACGCCCACCCGGGTCACCCTGAGCCGGTTCTGCATCTGCTTCTTTGTGAATATCCTGCTGCAAACCCCTCTGATGATGCTCTACTATAAGCTGATGATGGGCGGTAAGGTCTATGTGCTGACCCTGCCCCATATCTTCAAGAACCTGTTCATGTTCCCCCTGGAGTCCCTGCTGCTGACGCTGCTGCTGGCAGTGATCGAGCCCATTACTTACCGGATGAAGCTGACCTATAATAAGGAAGAGGGTCTGCATTTTACCAAGAAGCAGGTGGGCTTTATTGTGGGACTGTTTCTGGTGGGCTGCGTATTTGTGGCTGGCTATCTGAACTACTACTATGCCAACACCTCTCTGACCGTGGGCTACAGCACGGAGGAGCGGATTGAGAAGAACCACACCATGGACGATATCATTGAGGAGCAGCTGGGCGAGGCCGATGGGGGGACCGTCTCCATCATCGGCGGAGCCTACCGGCCCTTCCTGGGCAAGGACACCACCTATGAGGTGGCCTACTATGGGGTGGATGAGAACACGGAGAAAAATGTGGAGGACTTCTGGAATCTGAAGAAGACCCCTGCCTCCAAGGAGGAGGCGCTGATTCTCCGGGGCAACGCCACCATTGTCATTCGGGAAAAAACGGGGGAGGTTCTGTCCTTCGATTATACGCCGGTTTCCTGAGGGAGGACCGGCAATCCGAAGCCCTTCCGCATAGCGCCGGGGACTGCCTGATTTCTGGCAGTCCCCGGATTTTTGTTCCATGAAAATTTCTCCAAATTTTCTAATAAAAATGATAAAAATATTTGCATTTCTGACAACCGCGTGTTATACTATCTGTGCCGATTTTAAAGAGTCGAAAATGACAATAAAAAAAGCGAAAAAGGTTCGCTGAAAGATGAAAGGGGTCGTGAGAATGTCTCACAAGTATGTCTATCTCTTTACCGAAGGCAACGGAAAAATGCGGGAGCTTCTGGGTGGTAAGGGCGCTAACTTAGCGGAAATGACCAATATCGGTCTGCCTGTCCCTCAGGGCTTTACTATTTCTACGGAGGCCTGCACCAAATATTACGAGGATGGTCGCCAGATTAACGACGAGATTAAGGCTGAGATCATGTCCTATGTGGACAAGCTGGAACAGATCACCGGCAAGAAGTTCGGCGATAAGGAGAACCCGCTGCTGGTTTCCGTCCGTTCCGGCGCCCGGGCCTCCATGCCCGGCATGATGGATACCATCTTGAACCTGGGCCTGAATGAGGACGTGGTGGCGGTGATGGCTGCCAAGTCCGGCAATCCCCGGTGGGCCTGGGACTGCTACCGCCGGTTCATCCAGATGTACTCCGACGTGGTCATGGAAGTGGGCAAGAAGTATTTCGAGGCCCTCATTGACCAGATGAAGGCGCGCAAGGGCGTGAAGCAGGATGTGGAGCTGAACGCCGACGACCTGAAGGAGCTG
>CAYRDE010000147.1:0-4695 GCA_964422935.1 uncultured Oscillospiraceae bacterium
AAGGAGCGTTGGGAGCATCTCAACAAGCTGGTCGAGATGTACAAGGACTAATCTCCATCCTCGTCTCATAAGCTGAACCAACCGCCCTCAGGGGAAACCCTGAGGGCGGTTTTTGGGAAGGAGTTTTATAATGAAAGTATTGTTAATCAACGGCAGTCCCAAGAAAAACGGCAACACCGCCTATGCCCTGAACCAGATGGCAGAGGTCTTCGCCGCGGAGGGCGTGGAGACAGAAATCTTCCAAATCGGCAATCAAGCCATCCGGGGCTGCATCGCCTGCGGCACCTGTGCCAAAAAGGGTCAGTGCGTTTTTGATGATGCGGTGAATGAAGCCGCTCCCAAATTCCAGGAGGCCGACGGCATCGTGGTGGGCAGTCCTGTGTATTACGCCTCCGCCAACGCCACCGTGGTTGCTTTCCTGGATCGGCTGTTTTGCAGCACGTCCTTCGATAAACGAATGAAGGTGGGCGCCAGTGTGGTGGTTGCCCGCCGTGGAGGCTGTTCTGCCACCTTTGACGAGCTGAACAAGTATTTCACCATCTCCGGTATGCCCATCTCTTCCAGCAGCTACTGGAACAGCGTTCACGGCAGAACCCCCGGGGAAGCGGAACAGGATCTGGAAGGCATTGCCACCGTCCGGAACCTGGCTAAGAACATGACCTTCCTGATGAAATCCATCGCTCTGGGCAAGGAAGCCTACGGCATTCCCGAATATGAGCCGAGACAGGTCACCAATTTTATTCGGTAAGGAGAGGCCTATGCTCTGTACCATCATTGATATCCGGGGGGATTATGCCTTTGTCAGGTATTATGAAACCGGCATCGTATCCGAGGTAGCCATTGCCCTGCTGCCCTTTGGGGTGGATGTGGGGGATCGGCTGAAATTTGAGAATTACGAATTCACCCAAGTATAAGAAAACCAGCCTGCTTTTTCGGCAGGCTGGTTCTTCTGTCTATGGATTTCTCAATTCTCCTGGGGGTGCCGGAACCACACCCCGGTGCGGTAAAAAGCATAGGACATCCCCGTGGCAATGATCCAGCCCACAGGCCAGGCCAGCCAGATTCCCAGGGTTCCCAGGGTCGTTCCGGACAAAATCACGGCAAGCGCCACCCGCAAAACCAGATCTGTAAAGGTTGCCGCCATGAACTTTCCCATCATACCGTTGCCCCGCAGGATTCCATCCGCTACCAGCTTCAGGGACACCACAAAGTAGAACGGTGAGAGAACCCGCAGAATCTCTACGCCAACCGCCATGGCTCTGCCCGTCGGCTCCGGCAGGAAGAGATAGACCAGCCATTTCCCGGCGAAGAAATACAGAAGGAACAGGGGCAGACACAATGCCCACACCAGCTTGGCCCCGGCCTTGAAGCCCTCCGGGACTCTTTCCGGTTTTCCCGCGCCCATGTTCTGGGCTGTGTAATTGGAGATTCCATTTCCCAGGGTCGTCAGGGATGTAATCACCAGGTTATTCAGCTTGATGGACGCCGAATAGCCCGCCATCACGCTGGAACCAAAGGAGTTGATGACCCCCTGAATGATGATATTGCCTACGGATACAAAGCTCTGCTGCAAAATGCTGGGCACCGCCACAATGGCAATCCGGCCCAGCAGCTTTCCGGAAAATACAGGGACAGGGCCTTCCGTATGGATGGTGGCAAACCGCCGGAATACAAAGATCAGGGCCAGAATGCAGCTGATCCCCTGGCACAGGAAGGTGGCCCAGGCCACGCCTGCCACGCCCATTTGGAAGGCACTGACGAACAGGATATCCACCGCAATGTTGCTCACCGAGGAAGCTGCCAGAAAAAGAAATGGGGTTTTGGAGTCCCCCAGCGCGGAAAAAATTCCGGTGGAGACGTTATAATAGAACACGAAGGGCAGGCCGATGCAATAGATTCTCAGGTACAGCAGAGAGTCTGCCATGACGTTTTCCGGTGTATGGATCAGCTCCAGCAACCTGCCGCCCAGGGCCAGGCCCACCACCATCAGCACCGCGCAAAGGGCACCGCTGGCAATCAGGGTGGTGTACACAGCCGTCTTTAAGTCCCGATATTCCCTGGCTCCAAACAGCTGGGACACGATGACCGAGCAGCCAATGTTGCAGCCAAAGGCAAAGGCAATGAAAATCAAAGTGATTTCATAGCTGTTGCCCACCGCCGCCAGGGCGTCCTCGCCCACGAACTTTCCGGCAACAAAGCTGTCCGCAATATTATAAAGCTGCTGAAAGATTATGCTGCCGAACAGGGGCAGACAGAATTTCCACAATACCTTCTCCGGTTTTCCAACCGTCAGATCCTGATTCATGGGAACCACCTTTTCCTCGGGAAACTCTGCATAGATCCACTGTGGCAGCAGTAAACTCGGACAGAGCTTCCCTCAATTTTTTCCGTTCCCATTATAATCGCGCAGACAGAAAAGTAAAGGGTTTCCCCTGCCAAATTTTATCCCCTTTCCCCCACATATTTTGTATGAATCCGGGAAAGATCCTCCATTTGGGCCAGTGGATGCCTCATAATCTGATCTCTCAATGATGGCTCCCCTTCCAGCGTTTCCGTTGTCCTTGCACTGTGTTTTGTTAGATATACCAGCCCGTTCCGCTCCCGGTCATAGCAGCTGCCATAGGTTTCCAGGAAATGCTCCAGTACCCGGAAATCCGTCTGGTTTTGCTCCGGATGGATTTTCCGGTAGTCTTCATAGGCTTCCCGCAAATTCCCTGTGTCGTACATGGTTATCACATAGCCGGTCTGGTTATGCTTTCTGCGTTTGGGTCGGACGGAGATGGTTCCCAGATAGTTTCCTTCACTGAGCAGCTCTACCACCTTCCCTGCTTCCAGAAAATCCGCCGTCACTGACGTGATCTCGGATATCAGCGCAGCTTCGTCCCCTCCCGGGATTTCTGCGCGAATTCGCCGAAAGGAAAACCAGACGACGATACTGAAAACCACAGTCACCAGGAATAGCGGTCCCATATCCATCCCTTCTCTCTTTCCAGTCTTACGCTATATTTTACCGCATTTTGCAGTAAAAGTCAATCCCGTGATATCCTGTATGCTATGATTTTCGAAAGAGGTGGTATCATGTATAGGCGGCTGCGGGATTTACGGGAGGATCACGATTTGAAGCAGAGGCAGGTAGCAGAATACCTCCGCTGCTCTCAGCAGGTGTACAGCAATTATGAGCTGGGACAGCGGGATATTCCCACGGATGTGCTGATCCTGCTTTCCGATTTCTATAAGGTTTCCGTGGATTATCTGCTGGGACTTACCAATAATCCCATAAGAAATCTGTAATTTGGGAAAAGAAATCCTCCGTATGGCTGGGCCTTACGGAGGATGTTTTTCTCTCAAAATATTGTGGGGAAAAAGGCTTATCCCGGATGGGCAGGATCAAAAACCATCTCCGGTTCGTAGCTGTCGGTATCGTTAAAATGCCACCATTCCCCGAAATAGCCACTGAAGCCGTTCTCTTCCATCACCTTTTCCAGAAGCTCGGCATTCTCCCGCTGGATGTCGGTACAGTCCGAATAGTCCCGGTCGGCTTTTGCGGAAAAATTGTCAAATCCCGTGGGCATTTCCAGCTCCTGACCACTCTCGTCCACCAATGTTACATCCACGGCGTTGCCCCGGGTGTGATTGCTGTAGCCAGCGGAAGGGTTGGCAACAAAGTTCGGGTCGGGGCAGGCCTCCCACAGCCGAAATTGGGCGGATACGGGACGGTAGCCGTCCCAGATCTTCAGCCGCAAACCGGACTCGGCAAAGGCTTCCTGGGCATCTTTCAGCTTCTTTACCGTGCCGTAGCGAAGATATCCGTCCTGAAAGTCGTAAATGACCTGACCGGTGAAGTTATCGCTGGTACTGTATTTCAGGTCCGTGAGAATATCCGGAATATAGTCCGCTACCCGTACAAACGCTTCATCCCTGGGTGTCAGGGTGGTTGCCTCGGGAAGCACTGCTACATAAGGCTCCCCCAGGGTGGCATGGGTGATATCCGGATGAGTCTCGAAACTGGTTTCCACGATTTGGTTTTCTGTAGCACAGGCTGCCAGAGGCATACAAAGGGATGCCCCAAGCACCAGGGATACCGCTTGTTTCCCTTTCATTTCTTCTTCTGGGACTGCATCTCAAGAAATTTCTCCTTCATCTTTTGCAGACGCAGCCGTTCCTTTCGTTCTTTATTCTTCTGGAATTGGGACTTGATCTCCGGCGGATGATCCTGGAGCTTTTCCTCCGGAATCCCACGCTTTGCCAGCCGCTTATCCGTAAACTCCCGGATCAGAGTGTAAAGCACCGATGTCAGGGGAATCATCAGCAGCATGCCGCCTACGCCCATCAGATCGCCGCCGATGGTAACGGCAACCAGCACCCACATACCGGGCAGGCCGATGGAGGTACCCACCACTCTGGGATAGATCAGGTTGTTTTCCAACTGCTGGATAATCAGGAACATAATCACAAAGGTTACCGCCTGAATGGGATTGTCCACCAAAATGAAGAAAGCACCCAGAATACAGCCCACGAAAGCGCCCACCACAGGCACCAGAGCCGTCACGGCAATGACCACGCTGACCAGAGGGGCGTAGGGCATTCCGAAAACAGTCATGGCAATGGCGAACAGACAGCCCAGAATGCAGGCCTCCAGGCACTGACCGGAAATAAAATTGGAGAAGGTGGCGTTGGTCAGCCGCAGAATCCGGA
>CAYRDE010000148.1:0-4612 GCA_964422935.1 uncultured Oscillospiraceae bacterium
GAAGAAGCGCGAGCATTACGTCAGCCCCAGCCTGAAGCGTAAGCAGAAGTCCGAAGCTGCCCGTAAGAACAAGAGAAAGTTCTATTGATCCCTCTTGACTAGCGTACAAAGCCGTCCTGCGTAAGCAGGGCGGCTTTTTCATAAATTTTTTCGCTTCCTGTCCGAACCGGGTGGCTTTCTGCGTTTTATAGAGCAGAAGGGTTTTTCAAAAAGGAGGAACACCAAATGGAAGATGAAGCCATCATTGCGCTCTATTTCGCCCGGGATGAACGGGCCGTCCAGGAGACAGACCGGAAGTACGGCCGCTACTGCTTTGCCCTTGCGGAGGCGATTTTACATAACCGGCAGGATTCCGAGGAGGCCGTCAGCGACACCTACCTGAAAACCTGGAACGCCATCCCGCCCAGGAAGCCCAGCGTATTTAAGCTGTTCCTTGCAAAAATTACCCGGAATCAGGCCTTCACCCGCTGGCGTGCCTGCACCGCCCAGAAGCGGGGCGGCGGGGAAATGGACCTGGTGCTGGAGGAACTGGAGGGCTGCGTTGCGGCCCCGGGACAGGTGGAGGATCATCTGAACGGGCAGGAGCTGGCCCTGACCATCCGGCGGTTCCTGGACACCCTGTCGGATCAGGAGCAGAATATCTTCCTGCGGCGCTACTTCTTTGTGGAGGAAAGCGAGGTCATTGCCCGGCGGTATGGCATGAAGCGGGCTACGGTGCTCAGAACCCTTTCCCGCACCCGGGAAAAGCTGAGAGCGCATCTGATTCAGGAGGGCTATGGAGTATGACCGGAGAGGATTTGTTTGCAGCCATCGGCACGGTGGAGATTAGCCGCCTGGCAAAGAGCGAGCAAGGTGTGGAAGTCCTGTGTGACGGCGGCTTGGAGAAAGCCGACAGAAAGAATACGACGGTTACGGCAGGGAGGGTCCTGCGGAATCTTCTGGTGGCGGCGGTGATGATCAGCCTGCTGGCAGTGACGGCTTACGCCGTGGCAAGCTATGTGATCTATGACAATCCCGAGGATATGATTTCCGCCATCTTCGGAGACAGGACGGGCTTTGACCATCAGCCCTATACGGAGGTCCCATTGGAGGATGGGTCAGGCCTGTCTTTTCCTCAGGCGGAATATGACCGGGTGGAAGCCGATCCCAAGGTGGTGCGGGAGGATGTGGCCCCCTATGTGTCCCCGGTGGGAAAGCCCATTTCCTTTGAGGGGAGGGTTCTCACGGTGGATTCCTTCCTCTATGACAGCGGTACGAAGTGCGGCCTTGTCACCTATACCCTGACCAATCCCCCGGAAATTCAGCTTGCGTATAACGGAAGGTTTTCTTATAAAGGATGGAGCGGGGTATCCTTCCCTTATGGAGAAGACTATATCATCCAGGAAAAGACCACAGAGGATACCCTGGCGGCAGCCCATTACTTCCGGTATGATGAAAATGGGAAAGCGCTCAGTGTAGGGCTGTACCGGGAGGAAGAAGCGGAGAACTCGGATGAGAAAATGCTGTCATGTATGGAAGCGGTGAAAGCCCGCTATACCCCGGAGGAAGCTATAGGGACAGCAAGGGAAATCGTGAAGGAACAGAATCAGGAGAAAGAATTTGAGCAGGATGTTTCCTGGTTTGGGGAAGAATGGGCAGCGTACCGGGTGCTGAGGGATGGGCTTTACAGCGAGCGTTACGGGGAACCTGCCAAAAGCAGCGCCGCCTCTGAGAGAATTTTCTTTGACTGCTCCCAGAGCAGAGAAATCCGGAACATCACCCTGGGCGGCGGCGTGACCCTGAGCCCGATTTCCATGCAGGTGAATTTCCGGAACCTTGACGCCCTGAAGGATGCGTATATGGAAACAGGCATCACGATTCTGGTTTCCTTCGCGGATGGAACAGCGTATCTGGTGGAAGGAGAAAACGCAGATGGAAACGAGGTAAATAACACGTTGATTGCCCTGTGGAACCCCGTAGACTGCCTCACCACGATATTTAACCGGGTCATTGACCTGGATGAGGTGGTTTCCGTGAAGATCAACGGAACGGAGCTGACCCGGGACTGACCGAAAAGCCGCCCTTTCCCCATACGGGAGAGGGCGGCTTCCTATCGGACCCAATCCTTCCACTGCTGATATAACCCCACGGCCTGGGTTACGCCCAGGGCTGCCGCCTCTTCGAGGAGGTCCTTCCAATCCTCCCCGGTGCGCCAGAGGGTGAAGACGATCCTGTCCTGCGAAACACGGCTTTGATAGTGGCAGTGGAGGGCTTCCTCCGAAAACCCGCCCTCCGGCGGGGAAAACCGGGGCAGAGGAGAAAAAACAGCGCCGTCCTCGGTGATGGTGCAGGTTTCCCCCTCCAGGGCCGTTTCCAGCCAGATTTCCCGACCCTTCCAGTCTTCCAGATAAGCCTTCAAAGATGCCGAGCAGGGGACAGGCGGCAGCAGAACCGGGCCATCCGAGTCCATCCCATACAGGGCGGACACGCCCACAGGACAGGGAAGGGCCTGGGAAAGATACCGCGCCAGGTCCTGGCATTCCGGATAGCCCGGACGCTGAAAGTCCAAAAGAACGGCTTTGCATTTTTGGGCCCCCACGCAGGCCTGGAGCTGCCGGGCAATGAACCCGGAGTCGTGACCGTGGATGGGGGTGATGTCGTCCACCATTAGCAGAGAATCCGGTGGCAGCTTTCCGGGAAGGTTACTGAGCCCTGTGCCGTAGGGGGAAAAGTGGCAGGCCATCCAGGCGGCGGGGCCTGAATCGCCGTCCGCAAGGCGAAACTCCGCCGCAGTCTTTGCAAGATAATGCGGACACCCCATGGACAAATTCCCCCTTTTATGCTATACTATCCCGGAATGGGCAGATCGCCCGTCTTCCACAATCTATGAAGGAGCGAGAAACAATATGCCCTTTTCCCTGCTGCCAGGCATTGTAACAGACAGCCTCACGGACCTGACCCCGGAGCTGCTGCAAGCAAAAGGCATCCGGCTTCTGATGCTGGACTTTGACAACACCATTGTCCCCTATACCACCGACGTGCCCACAAGGGAGATGGAGGACTGGATTAGTGTCATGCAGGCCTCGTCCATCCGGCTGTGCATTGTATCCAACAGCCACAAGGACCGGGTGAAGGTGTTCTGCCGCGCCCGAAACTTAGACTGCATCACCTACGCCCGCAAGCCCTTCCCGAAGGGAATCCGGGAGTGCCTTCAGAAGTACGGCATTCCGGCTGACCATGCGGCGCTGGTGGGGGATCAGATCTATACGGACACCCTGGGCGCGAACTGCTGCGGGGTGCTGCCCATTCTGGTGAAGGCCATTGATAACCATAATTTCTGGCTGAAAGCACGCCATGTGCTGGAACTGCCATTTATTTTCATCGCAAGAAACAGGAGGATATCATATGAGAAACATTGAAAAGTACCAGTCCCTGCTCACCGGAGAGGTGGACGGCCTGCTGCTCACATCCCGCTATAGCCGCCATTACGGCGCGGAGTTTGACATCGCCGAGGCCGTGGCTGTGGTGAGTAAGCAGGGCTGCCGCTATTTTACCGACAGCCGGTACATCGAGTCTGCCAGCAACAGCATCCAGGGCTTTGAGGTGCTGGAAATCAATAACCAGGTGGGCTTCATCCAGCGCATCAACGAGGCCATCCGGGACTTTGGCATCACCACATTGGGCTATGAGGAGGCCTACCTCACCGCCGGAGAGCTGCAAGCTTATGAAAAGGCGCTGCATGCAAAGCTCACCCCCTTCAACGAAAAGATTTACGGCTTCCGTGCCCAGAAGGAAGACTGGGAGCTGGAGCTGATGAAGAAGGCCCAGTCCATCACCGACAAGGCATTCGCCGAGGTCCTGACCCGGATCAGGGTGGGCATGACCGAGCTGGAGCTGCAGGCGGAGCTGATCTACTGCCTGTACAAAAACGGCGGCACTGGCCTGGCCTTTGACCCCATCGTTGTCTCCGGCCCCAACACCAGTATGCCCCACGGCGTCGCCGGGGAGCGGAGGATTCAGGCCGGTGACTTTATCACCATGGACTTTGGCGCTGCCTATATGGGCTACTGCTCCGACATGACCCGTACCGTGGCGGTTGGCTTCGCTACCGAGGAAATGAAGAAGGTCTACAGCGTGGTGCTGGAGGCGCAGCAGAAGGCCATCGCCGCCACCAAGGCGGGGGTCATTGGCAAGGAGATCGACGGCATTGCCCGGAAGGTCATTTCCGACGCGGGCTATGGCGACTACTTTGGACATGGCTATGGTCACAGCCTGGGACTGGAGATTCACGAGGCGCCCAACCTGAACGCCCGCAACGACAAGCCCATGCCCGCCGGGGCGGTATGCTCCGCGGAGCCTGGCATCTACCTGCCCGGGAAATTTGGCGTGCGGATTGAGGACGTGACCATCCTGACGGAGGATGGGAATATCGACATTACCCGCAGTCCTAAGAACCTGATTATTGTTTAACTTTTTTCCAGTTTCCTATTGCATATTTCTTCTTCATGGGTTAAAATATATGAGATGAAGTTTGCATAATAATCTGCAAAAAAATGTCTCCCGGAACGGGAGGTACCATAGGAGGATAAAGAAATGATTTCTGCAGGCGATATTAGAAACGGCATTACCTTCG